>JAUPLZ010000365.1 GCA_030836705.1 Campylobacterota bacterium | reverse complement strand
TTTTCCTGTCTCATGGAGAGAGTTAAAAGACCCTACATCAGGTTATATTGAGAATGACGATGGAGTTATAGAGCATTTAAATATATGTACCAATTCAAAACAACGCCAAAAAACATCAAAAATATCAAATAAAACGGAATCGCATGGGTAAGGAATTTAACCAACATATCGATTATTTTAGATTGCGGCAGATATACAACAAGCTTTAGATTATTTTTGCAATCATTTGAATTGGTACATATATTTAAATGCTCTATAACTCCTTCGTCATTCTCAATATAACCTGATGTAGCGTCTTTTAACTCTCTCCATGAGACAGGAAAATCACTGGCAAAATTAGAAGCAGCTTCTTTATTAAACACAAAATCCCACTCTTTTTCTTTATCAAGTCCTATGATGTAATAGCCGTCTTTATTCAAAAGCAGCGTCTTTCTTTCAAGTACGGGAGTCGGTTTTTTTAGCTCATTTAGAAAATTATCCGCTAAATAGTTAACTATTATATAGCCTATTTTTTTATTATTAGCATCAAATACACTAGTTGCAAATCTTATAGTCGGCTTTATCGGCAGCTCTACCTCTCCATTTTCTATATTTAAATCAAGAGTAGAGATATAAAATTCATCTTTTTTTAGATTTATTAAGTCGTGAAAATAATCTCTATTAGCTTTGTTTTGGAGTTTATCTTTACTTACTATTTTAGGATTGCCGTTATTGTAATTTACTCTAACTATCTCTTTCCCGTTAATATCCAAAAATCTTACTTGGTCGTATGTCTTTTCATTTGTAATATAGTTTAAAAACTGGCTTGCCAAATCATCGGTATTTTTTGAATCAAAAACAGCTCTTGTATGTTTTTCTTTTGATAGGAATGCAACCTCGCTTTTGATATGCGCTACAATCAAACCAAATCTCTCTTTATGTGTTTGAATCATATGTTTGGACTCACTTATAATCTGCTTTTTTGCATCAGAATATAATAATCCTACTCTTATAAACACAAATAATGAAAAAATAAGAGTACTGGCAAAAAATAAAATAAAAAACCTTTTTAGCATTACAAAAAACCTCAATTTATTACAAAAAAACATCAAAAAGACATTTTTGAAAGATTATAGCTATTTTTTTATGGATATTATAAATAAAGTGCGATATAGTTGAGAATTATTTTTATTTATGTTTTGCAAAAAGGGGAAATAGTGGCAAAAAAAGTAATACTGGTCGATGATTCCAAGACTATTATAGCGACGGCTCAAATGGCTCTTGAGGAGCTTGTAAAGTCCGGAGCCATACAGGTAAAAGCATATCTAAATCCGGTAGAAATGCTGGATGATGTAAAAAATGCGAGAGTAGATTATGACCTTGCTATTTGCGATATCAATATGCCACAAATGAATGGACTCGATTTGGCGGCACAGCTCAAAGCAGATGCTAGATTTAAAAACAAGCCTATTCTAATGCTAACGACAGAAAGCTCGGCAGAAATGAAGGCAAGAGGCAAAGAAATAGGACTTACCGGTTGGATGGTTAAACCTTTTAGCGACGAAAAACTTTCCAAATCCGTAAAAATGGTATTAGGGCTTTAAGCGATGAAAGAAAAAGAAAAAATCAAAGAAGGGCATAAAAACAGGTTTTTAACCTTTTATCTCGAAGGTGAGCTATACGGCATGGATATAGCAAGCGTTCAAGAGATTATTGCCATGATGAAAACGACGCCGGTGCCGAAAACTCCAAAGTGCGTCGAAGGAGTGATGAACTTAAGAGGAAATATAATACCTATAGTATCGCTTAGAACGATGTTTGATATGCCAAAAAAACCACACGAGGCATATACGGCTATTATCATAGTAAAACACGAGGGTATTTCGATAGGTTACATAGTCGATAGAGTCGAAGAGGTTGTGAATATAGCAGACGAGCAACTATCTGAACCCCCTAGATTCGATTCTTCCGTAAAAGCATCGTTTTTACAAAAAATGGCTCAGTTTGAAAAAGGCGTAATTATGATATTAAATCTGCAATCAATCTTTTCAAATGAAGAGATAGCGGATCTTGAAGTGATTTCTAAATAAAAAAAGGATTTATAAAATGACACTCAAAAAGCAATTAATAATAGCTCTTTTGGCAGTTGGATTAATACCGTTTTTGATAATGGGTATTACATCTTATTTAAGCGGCAGCAAGGCGGTAGAAAACGAGGCGGTATCAAAACTTGAAGTTGCTAGAGATTTAAAAGTTCACGAGCTTGAATCCTATATAAATCAAGTAGAAAAAACAATGATCGCCCTCTCTTTTCATAAAAGAATAGATGGCATAATAGATGCTTTAAACACTCAATTAAGAGAACAAAAAATCGGGGACTCTGAAAAGTTTTCTATCGAAGCGGCTCAAGTAAGAGAAATATACAGAAATAATGATAGTTTTTTTAATGGCATGCTAAAAAGACAAGGCTTTGTTGATCTTTATATAGTTTCAACAAGCGGTCATGTTATGTACTCTGAAAACAAAAAAACAGACTTAGGAGAGAACCTAAAAACAGGCTCTTTATCAAATAGCGGACTTGCAAAAGCATGGAAAGAGGCTATAGAAACCAAAAAAACTGCTTTTGCCGATACAACAGCCTATGCGCCAGCCGGCGGAACTCCTGCTATGTTTATGGCGGTGAACTTTTTTGAAAGCGATATGAGTACGCTAAAAGGCGTAATGGTTGCTCAAATGAGCGTTGATGCTATAAACACCATAATGCAGTCAAGATCCGGTATGGGTAAAACAGGCGAAACATATTTAGTCGGCGCTGACAACCTAATGAGAAGTGATAGTTTTTTAGATCCTGTAAATCATAGCGTAAAAGCTTCATTTAGCAATCCTGCTATGGGAAGCGTAAAAACAGAAGCGGTTTCAAATGCGCTCTCTGGAAAAGTCGAAACAAAAATCGTAATCGATTATAATGGAAATTCGGTTCTTTCATCTTATAAATTGGTTGATTATTTTGGTACAAAATGGGCGCTTTTAGCAGAGATTGACGAATCGGAAGTTTTTGCCCCGATTGACAACTTAAGAAATACGGCAATTATTCTTGGTCTTATATTTTTGGGCGTTATTATAGGTATAGCTCTATTCCTTGGAAATAAACTCTCAAAACCTATCATAGTTGCTGTTGAAAAAATTTCAGAAGCAAACGGACAGGTGGTAAGTGCATCTGATCAAATAGCTTCATCTGCTACATCTTTGGCAGAGGGTGCAAGCAATCAAGCTTCAAGTGTAGAAGAGGTTAGTGCTACGGTTGAGCAATCTACCGCTATCAATACCCAAAATGCTCAAAACGCAAAAGAGGCGGATATTCTTGCAAAAGATGCTAATTCAGCAGCTGCAAAAGGAAATGAAAAAGTTCAAAACCTAATGAAATCCATGGAGCATATCTCAAACTCTTCAAATCAGATTTCAAAAATCATAAAAACAATAGACGAAATAGCATTCCAAACAAACTTACTTGCATTAAACGCGGCGGTTGAAGCGGCAAGAGCAGGAGAGCATGGTCTAGGGTTTGCAGTGGTTGCAGATGAGGTAAAAAATCTAGCCGGCAGATCAGCTCAAGCGGCAAAAGAGACAGAAACAATAATCCAATCTTCAATAGAACAGATAAAAACAGGAAACGAGATAGCGAGCGAAACAAACGAAGCGTTTGCAGAGATTCTTGATAAAATTAAAAAAACTTCAAATCTAATAGGCGAAATAGCAATTTCTGCAAAAGAGCAATCAGAGGGCATGAATCAAATAGCTCAAGCTATGAGCACGGTTGATGAAGTTACACAGCAAAATGCGGCAACAAGCGAAGAGGCAGCAGCCGCCGCCGAAGAGCTTAACGCTCAAGCAAATGCGATGCTAGAAAGCGTAGCTGAAATAGGCGCTATGGTCGGCGTGCATGTTTCATTAGATAGAGATAATTCTCACAAAGAGACGAAGAAGCTTATAGCAAAACCAAAAATTATTGCAAGACAGGAAAAGAAAGCGATATCAAAAGTAGCCACAAAATCAAAAAACAACAATGAGGTTTTTCCGCTAGACGAGAGTGATCTAAAGGAGTTTTAGATGATCGTTGATGGAGAGAGGCTGATTATTTCTGTTGATATGGATTTGCAAGAGGTTAATGAGCTAAAAAATTTTATCGAGCCAAGGTTGGAGTATATTGAAGAGATAGTTTTAGAGGATGATAAAATAGTTTTTATGACATCCTCTTTGATTCAGCTTCTAGTGAGCGTAAAGCTCAATAAGCCTTCTATAAAAATACCTATTTTAGAAGAGCAGCCGTATAGCGTAGAACCGTACGGCAAAATTTATTGGAAGTTGCCATGGACAAAGAACAGCTAAGACGAATATTCATTGAAGAAGCCGGTGAGATTATCGAAAACCTTGATGTGCAGATTATTGATTTTGAGGAAAATCCAACCAACAAAGAGCTTTTGAATGATCTATTTAGAGGCGTACATACTTTAAAAGGAAGTGCAAACTCTTTTGGCTTTACGAGACTTGGAAAGTATGTTCATCACTTTGAAGATCTTCTTGATTATCATAGAGGAGGCGATGGGGAGATTTCAAGCCAAAGTATAGATATCTTTCTTGAGGCCGTTGATATGGTAAAAGAGATGTTTAGCTATGAGATAGAGGGCAAAGAAGATATGCCGAGCAACTATCAAAGCAGTTTAAACAAAATAAAAAATGCACTAAACAAAGAGGAAGAGCCGCAAGTTCAAGAGATAGAAAAAAAAGAATCCAAGCCTATTATTGCGGATATTACGGCAGAATTCACAAAAGAGTATGACGCCAAAACAGTATCTGCAAATGAAAAAGAAAAAGCACTGCTAGATTCTTTAAAAGACTATGAAAAACTATGTCTTATAACCCTTAATTTAGATAACGATATATATTTTAGAGTTTATGACCATACTACTTTTTTAATACTGCTTAGCCAAACCGGAAGAATCTTGGAGTCATATTGGGATATGCAAAACATTCCAATGCTAGATGAGTTTGACGGTGATAAGTGCTATATAAAAACCGTCGATATTTATTTCGCTTTTAAATGTTCCATAGAAGAGGTAAAAGAGATATTTGAGTATATTGACGAGGATGAGTTTAAGATAACCGTTATCGAAAAAACAGAGTCCAAAAAACAAGAAGAAAAACCGCAAATAAAAGAGATAACAAAAACTAAAGAGCTAAAAGATGAAGAGTCGCAAGAAAAACCAAAAGATTCCGATTCAAAAAATCCGTCTTCTGGCAGTGAAAAAAGGTC
>JAUPLZ010000364.1 GCA_030836705.1 Campylobacterota bacterium | reverse complement strand
ATTGTGCTGTTGAGTAAGAATCATAAAAGTCTCTGCAAGCCCCAAAAAGTGTTCATAATTGCCTTTTTCAACATCGCCTTGCATTTGCGCTATAAGCCCTTTCATCTGCTGATGCTCCATTCTCATCACCTGAGTCGGACCCTCAAACATCCCAGTTCTCTCTTCAAAAACAGGAAACATAACCTCTTCTTCCATTTTAAAGTGGTTAAGAAAATCATCCGCAAACTCTTGAAATTTTTTATCCAATCCGTCGGTTTTTTTGTTTAATATACTGTTTTCTACTTCACTAAAAGCCTCATCGCAAGCTCTGTGATCTTGTGTTAAAAATTTACTTATTTCTCTTGGCATTTTTCTCTCCATAATTTTTATTTGAGATAATAGTATCTCTATCTTTTTTTTCATTGATTCATATCAATTTTGGTATTATACCTGCTAAACAATATTAATAAAGAGTAGCAATATGGAGCTTAGCAAAGTTTATTTTTTTTCGTCTCTTAGCCAAGATCAAATAAAAAAAATAGAAAAAATAACAAAAACAAAAAAATACAAAAAAGGAGAATTTCTATTTTTTGAAGGCGAAAAACCAAAATATCTGCAAATTCTTTTAAGCGGAATTATAAAAATCTACAAAACAACACAAAACGGAAGCGAAATAATCATAAATCACTTTTATCCGACAACAATGATAGCCGAAATGCCATGCTTTGAGCATATGCACTATCCTGCTACCGCGGTTTGTGAAACGGACGCCGAAATACTGCTTATTGATTATGATATTTTTGAAAAAGAATTTTTGAACGACCCTGCCGTTAGCTTTAATATTATTAAATCCCTCAGTAAAAAAATAAAAAATTTAGATGAAACTTTTACAAGAACCATTACAATGAATGCTTTGCAAAAGTGCGCAAGATTTATTTATGAAAACGAGGAACTTTTTTGTGATTTAAAACAAAAAAAGATAGCTCAAATACTTAATATCACGCCAGAAACACTTTCAAGAACTATAAAAAAATTTAAAAATGAAGAAATTTTAGACTACAAAGATAAAAAGCTTTTTGTAAAAAAAAGAGAGGCTTTAAAAACTTATTTCAATCAATAAGATGTTTTACTATGCATTTTGCTCCGTCATTTGAAAAAGCATCATAAAGCTTTTTTGACATCATTGAGTGATTTTTTTCTAATATTTCCAAAAGATACTCTCTGGTTATTTCGCTTTCTCTCTTGCAATATGCCATATCGTTTTCAACTAGAGAGTTTGCATTATAATATTGATGATCCAAAGCCGCATATGGATAGGGTATAAAAAGCGTCGGGATTGCGCTGGCATATAGTTCAAACAAAGAGCTTGCCCCTGCTCTGCTTATAGCAAAATCGCATTTTGCAAGAGTTTTTGCTATCTCTTTATCAAATGCCATGCACTCTACTGTTAGGCTTCTCTGATTATAGTAATTTTTAACCTCTTCATATTCCTTTTTTCCTGTTATATGAATAATCTTTATCTCTTTTTTTAGAATCTCTTCGGCGCTTTCCATAGCAAGCTTATTAATAGCTTTTGCCCCCAAAGAACCACCCATGAAAAGAACTATTTTGACCTCTTTTCTTACTCTTCTATTTTCAAAAAAACTTCTCTCAACGGGGTAATTTTTACACACGGATTTATCATCAAATGAGGAGAAAAAGAACTTGCAAAACGGCTTTGAAATCTTATTAAGCATTCCGACTTTTGCATTTTGCTCATGAATATAAAGCTCTTTTTTTGCCATAATAGCCGCAAAAACAGCAGGAGCAGCCGAGTATCCGCCCACACTAAATACTTTTTTTATTTTATTTCTTCTAAAAAAAAGCAATAACTTTAGAGACTCTTTAAAAATATTAAAAACATGGAAAACTTTCCCGACAATATTTTTATTTACAACACCTCTTGTATTTAGAAACAGCGTCTTTTCAAAACCTATATCATTCTCAAACCACTCTTTGTCCTGTCCTCCGGTAGAGCCAATATAAATAGGTTTAATCCCGCGCTTATTAAGTTCATCTTTTATGATTTTTGCAATTCTTAAATGACCGCCGGTGCCGCCGCCTGTAATAACTATCAAAGCTTTGCCCTTTTGCTTACCATCAAAACCATTCCGATTGCAACAGAAAGAGCCATCATAGAGCTTCCGCCGTAACTTATAAAAGGTACGGCTATTCCCTTAAGCGGTGTTAGTCCGATTATTCCCATGGCATTCATTAAAAACTGCAAAGAGACCATAACGCCAATACCTACGCTAAAAAGATAATAAACATGATTTTCGCTTCTGTTTGCTATTTTAAATATTCTATAAATCAAAGAAATCATTAAAAATGTAACAAGAGCTATGCCAAATAATCCAATCTCTTCAGCAATGCCAGCCAAAACAAAGTCGGTATGCACATCACTCAAAAAACCAAGTTTTGCAACACCTGCTCCAAATCCGACTCCGCCTATTCCGCCGTGATAGATGGCTCCAAGAGACTGTGAAACCTGATAAGATTGATCTATTGTTATATCTTCGATTCTTAATGCATTTGCTATAAAATCCGGAAAAATAGAGAGTATATACTCTTGAACTCCAGCCCACCACTGCTTAATTCTCATAATTCTATTTGTTGAATTGAGTATTAATATTATTGATGCTATCAAAGCCACAACAATTAGTGAAATAAACATTCTAAAACTAAGACCGGCAAACAGCAGCATTAAAAGAAGAGTAGCACCCAAAACAACAGTTTGACCAAAGTCGTTTTGCATTATCGCAATAAGAGCAACCGAGACTAAAAATATAAGACTATAAGGCAAAATAAGTTTTATTTCGTGCAAAATTGTAGATTTTTCTTTTTTAAGATAAAACTTTCTAGTAAGACTCCAGCTCAAAAAAAAGACAAAACCTATTTTAAAAAATTCAACCGGCGAAATGCTGAAAATCGGTGTTTGTATCCATCTTTTTGCTCCATTTATAACAGGAACTATTTCACTTGGAAGAAAGTACATTAAAAACATTAAAAACATTACCGGCAAAAACAGCAAGAATCCGATAATAGAAAACCACTTTTCCGGTTCCAATCTAGACATTGCCCACATGGCAACTATTCCGCCAAATCCTACAATTGACTCTATTATCAAAAAATGGTAAGGGCTCATACCGTGAGTATTTGTAAAATAAATAGGAAGAGAGTACGAAAATGCGATTCCAAACACTACAAGCGCAGCAACAATGATAAACAGCCACTTATCAGTCATACATACCCTAGATTAATTCGAAAAACTCGAATTTGTGTTTATTTTTGTAAATTATTTCCCGCAAAAAGGAAGTAACGCACTACCCCAAGTCAAGCCGCCGCCAAAAGCATCAAGAAGCATCATATCTTTATATTTTAGCTTCTTTTCTTCATATATAGCATTCATTGCCATTGGTATTGAAGCTGCCGATGTGTTACCAAATCTATCAACGGTTAATACCAGCTGCTCATCTTTTAAGCCTATTGCATCTCCGACGGCTTTTATAATACGATAATTTGCTTGATGCGGAATAAAAAACTTTATATCGTGCAATTTAATATTATTTTTTGCAATAATTTCCTCAACATCATTAGAAAGAGTTCTTACTGCTATTTTAAAAGTTTCATTCCCTTTCATTTTTATGAACTGCATTTTTTCACTATTTGCAAAACTTGAAAATGGATGTTTTGAGCCTCCGCCAGGCGTGATTAAAAAATCTTGCAAAGCGCCATCTGCACTAATATGTACATCCACTACTGCCTCTTCTTTATCATTTGTAGCAGAAATCACCGCAGCCCCTGCACCATCGCCAAAAAGTACACAAGTGGTTCTATCAGAGTAGTCAACAAACTTACTAAGTGCTTCAGCGCCGACAATTAGTACATTTTTCATCATTCCAGACTCAATATATGCTTTAGCCGTCGAAAGAGCATATATAAATCCGGTACAAGCTGCCAAGATATCAAAAGCAGGAATGTTTTTTATGCCAAGCTTATCTGCTAATACACATGCGGTTGATGGCATAAACAGGTAGTCCCCAGAGATTGAGGCGACTATAATCATATCTATATCCTGCGGCTTAAGTCCTGCTCTTTGTATTGCGATTATTGAAGCCTCTTTTGCAAGATCGCTAGTTGCTTCCTCGCTAGATGCGATATGTCTGTTTTTTATTCCTGATCTTTTTGTAATCCAATCATCAGTAGTATCTACAATCTTTTCAAGATCAGAATTAGAAAGAATTTTTTTTGGGACATACGCACCAACCGAACGAATAGAAGCATATAGCAATTTTAATCCTTTTAGTCTTTATAGCGTTCGCTGAATTTCTTAATATCTTCATTAACACCAGACTCAACAAAATTAATAGCTTGAAAAATAGCATTTTTTATAGCTTTAGGATTACTTTTTCCATGACTTACAATAGCACACCCGTTTATACCAAGAAGTGGTGCGCCGCCGTATTCGGCATAGTCAATCTGTTTCTTTAGTGATTTAAAAGCGCCAATCATAAATAGCGATCCCATTGTGGCAAGAAGTGATTTTTTTATATTATTTTTTAAGAAAGTTTTAATAGCCTCAGCCACACCTTCGCTGGTTTTTAAAAGAACATTTCCGACAAATCCATCACAAACTACAACATCAACTTTTCCGTTAAATATATCGTTGCCTTCCACATTTCCTATAAAATTAAAATTTTTTAGCTCTTTTAACTCTTTATGTGTCTCTTTAACAACATCGTTGCCTTTTGAGGACTCTTCACCGTTTGCTAGCAAACCAACTCTTGGATATTCATGATTTAAAACATCCATCGCATAGGCTTTCCCCATTATAGCAAACTGCACAAGATGTTCCGCCTTGCTATCTACATTGGCTCCGACATCAAGCACAAGAGTTCTTCCGCCGGTCGATGTAGGCATAAGAGTAGCAATGGCAGGTCTTAGTATACCAGGAAGCCTTCCTATTCTAAGCGTAGCAAGACTCATAGTTGCGCCACTATGACCCGCACTTACGACAGCATCGGCTCTCTTCTCTCTTACTAAATCAACAGCCTTATAGATAGAACTATCCTTTCTTTTAAGTGCATCCGTTGCACCTTCGGACATATCTATAACATCACTGCACTCTTCAAAATAAATATTTTCAGGCAACTTAGAAGGTAAAAATTTTAATATTTCTTCTTTTTTTCCAACCAAAATAGCATTAAATTTAACTACTTCAAGAGCTTCAAGTACGCCTTCAACAATGGGCTTAGGACCAAAATCTCCACCCATTGCATCAATAGCTATGGTTATCATAGGCTAATCTATTTTAATAAGCGCCACAACTTGGGCAAACCTGATGAGACATCTTAAATGTATCACATGATTTGCACTTTACAGGTTTTTTAAGTGTCAATTTATAATGTGTTCTTCTCTTTGCTCCGCGAGCATGACTATTTTTTCGCTTTGGTACTGCCATTTTTATTCCTTTTAATTATTATTGCAATTTTTACATTTGTGATAATCAAGCTTTATTGCATTAATCTCACTTGTTATTAACTCATCAATATCTATAATTCCATCCGGAAATTCTACGATATCACAACTCATCTCATCGTCAGATAGTTGATCTCTTTTAATCGCCCTATCTGTCACATACAATACTACTTCTTGCGCTATCTCTTCTTCATAATCTTCTGCACAAGAGTCACATTCAAGATTTACTCTACCTTCAAAACAAGCATCAAGCTTCACAAACACACTATCTCTTCTTAATAATTGAGCTTTTAGCATTATATCAAATCCATCGCTAATTAAAAGATAATCAATTTTTTTTATTTTT
>JAUPLZ010000363.1 GCA_030836705.1 Campylobacterota bacterium | reverse complement strand
CTTAAATAAACCTACTTTTAGAAAATCTTTGCTGCTTTCATTATATAGCGTAGCTTTATTTGACAAAATATTCCACATAAAAGTTTAGGTTATGGAAAATTATATAAAAGATCTTGACGATATAATAGAAAATTACCCAAAGTATTTTTCACAAAAAAAGTTTACACAATGGCGATCACTTTTTGATGATAATGCTACAATAATAAAGGTTGAAGGTACCAAAATGGTATCATCCGCATCACTTTATGATGCTATGCCAGAACAGAGAGAATACGGAAAATAAAATAAAATTTTTATAGAACAATGGTACGGTATCGAAAAACATGAGTATGGAAATTTAGCTACGATTAAAGCCAATTATTCATTAATTACTGACAAAGAAAAAAGAGAGGGTGTAGATATATTAACCCTCCATAAAGGCGAAAATGGCTGGAAAATTGTCAATTTGATATATGAACAAATAAATTTAACCATTTTTTGTTTATTATAATCCTAACATTATACATTATGCTTGCTTCTTGAGCGTTCACTAAAAGCCTTTGTAATTCATAATCATGATAACATCAAATTATTCATTTTATTTTTTAAAGAGACCAAAGATTTTATTTTGTTTTGCGTTTTTTATTTTAGCCATAACAGCTTCCAACCCCGGGATTAAATTTAATCGATTGTTATTTTTTGCACAATAATATAAATCTGCAATAAAGGCTTGTGCGCTACGTTTTGCCACATTGAATGATTTAAAAGGATTTTTGCTTATTTCTTTTTCAATAAAAATATCCGGGATCGTCCCAGTCGCTGCAAGAAACATTAATTTTGTTCTCATGCATTTAGAACAGACTCCACAATTATGAGGTCTGCTTTTCTTGTCTACGCAAAATGTCAATGATTTAAGCATTTCGTCGGATTTCATCAAAAATGGTATTTTTTCAGATCTGCCAATATTATCGTTTTCAGTAATAAGTGAAGTGACTCCATCGTTAAATAAAAAGTTGGTTGCAGAATTTGATCCCCATGGAAATACCAAAAATTGCTGATCCAATCTATAGTCAGCAGCAATAACTATTTTTTTAAAATAACCGGTATAAAGAAATCCGCACGCCGCTAAAGCAAAAATATGACTCACATGACTTTGTTTTGTATTAACTTTGTATTTATTGTACACATGATATACATTTGTTTTAATAAAAAACCGACTGCCTCCAACTAAATCGACAAATGGAGCTGTCTTCTCTATAAAATGATTAAATTTGGTTTCATCGGTATAAGAATAGTCCATCCCTTGCACTGTAAGCAACCAAGGTGCATTTTTATATATTTCCAATCTTTTGCCGATACAATAGGTACTATCAATCCCTCCGGAATAAAAACAGAGAGTATCTTCCTGATATTCTTCAGATAAAGAAGATGGCAATATCGTATCAAAACTGATTTGAATATCATTAAAATGTGACGGCATCCAGATGGACCATATCTGTGACATTTTAATTGCGTTTGAGACAGTAATGTTGGTGCCGCTGCCTTCGATATGAAGATCAGCATTCAATCGCATTGCGATTGGAAGAAATAGCCATACAGCGAAATCCTGTCTTGCTTTATTGACAGGAACAGACGATAGCGTATGCAACTCGATTAAATCCTTCTCTGATGAAACTCTTATGATATTCTCATCATATGAAACACAAACATTCAACTTCTTACGCATAAACTGCCTGCTTTTTAGAGATTATAACGTATAGCAATTTAATAGCGGGTGACCCGTTTTAAATGTCTTATATTTTTATTAAATCATTTTTCAAAAATTTTAAAATTTTTGATTTCAATAGATTCAAATTTTATATCATCGCGTCTAATTTCCTTCAACATTTTAACAATCTCTTCTTGTTTGGCTTCATAGGAAAGAGGCATATAGGGATAATTTTGCAATAGAGCAACACCACGATTTTTGTATGTATTGCCATCAAACGCAAGATAAGGAACCCGATATATGTAGGCAAATATATTCGGATGCTGCCGCCCGCCGACAAGAAGCATTGCTCTGGAAAATATAGCCATTGCTTCATAATAATTTACATTGGGTGTCCGAAGAACAATTAAATCATATTTTTTTTTCAGCTTATAAGCAAGGTAGATGTCTGTTTTTGCATTTGCCATAAAAACAATGGGGATCCCAAAAAAAACAGTTTTAATAGAATCCAAAATCTTATCCATTTTTTCTATAGAGTTTCTATTTCTCTTTAGGATTGACGAACCGGTAACCGAAACAAATTGTTCGGGAAGCTTGTATTTTTTGATAATCTCATCAATTTCTCTGCTGCCAATCTTTGGCAGTCCATAAACTGCATCAGGAATCAATTGACATTTTTTAATTCCAATCTTTTTAGCATATTCCCAAGAAAGCGGCTCTCTAACTGAGACAAAATCACATAAGTTGTAAATTTTTGATAATAAGGTTTCTAAATCGGGCCGATTATTCAGATCAATTGTTTGATTAATAGATGCAATGGTTTTATGTTTCATTTTTGCCAAATAAAGCATGCCCATAAATCGAATCAAGTGGCCGGAAGCATAATGTACCGCCCCTTCACCATTAAAACAGACATGCGTGTATGCATCAAAAAAATTTTCAGGTATATTCATAAGCTTTAAAATTTTCAAAATATTTTTTTTATTGTCACTTAGAAGTGCTTTTTTTAAAAGAAAATTGTAGTAATAACGAAAAATTTTTATTTTTTTAAACGGAAGATCCGGTAAATCTATCGGTATAAATTCTGCATCGGGATATTCTTTGGAAATTAAATAGTGTATCCCTGCTGATGTTGCCTGTCCACCCCAATTACTAGATTTAAATGTGTTGATAAAATATGCTATTTTCATTATCTTTTCTACTAATTATAACAAAAATTTAAGTTTCATAGCAATTTCATCTATTGAAGACTGTGCCAAAGGCAAAAATGTAAATTTTGTTTTTTGAAAATCAAGAAACTTATTTATTTTTATTCTTTTGATATGCCCGTCCTCTGAAAATTTCTCTAAAATTTTTTGATAGTTTTTATCAGGATTGGCATGCTCAGAGCCAAGAACATAAGTTTCTTTTTTTCTTGCCGAAATGGCCTCACTGATCATCGAAGAACTGTCTTCGGTAACAAAAACCGATTCGCACAATCCCAAATACGGCAATAAAACTTTTTCTGCCTGCTTATGGTATTCAACAAAATACGCACAATGCCTATCCAACTCTTTTTTTAATTTTTGTTCTATTTCTAGCGGCGTTCTTCGGGAAGTCGTTATCAGCCATTTAACGTTTTTTTCTTCCGAAATTTTCTTAATAAAATTAACAAGATAAGAATAAAATTCTACATCATACTTATAGCCCGATCCGTCCCCTCCGACCAACAATGTGTAGTAGGTTTCATTTTTATCCAAATGATGCAAAGACGAAAAAACATCTGCTTCTTTTTTGAGTATCTCTTGGGTGATCGTATTTGGCGCAATATCAAGTATAACTTGATTATTATAGCCAAGGTCGATGACTGTGGTGATACATGCAAACAGCTCTTCATGCAGTCCCCTCAAAGCACCGTTTAAAATATTTTTGGCTCCGTAAGCCAACGACAGCCATGCATTTAGATTTGACGTATTGCCACCTGTTGAAACGATCAAATCAGGTTTGTTTGCAGGAAGGGTAAATTTTTCATAAAAGTATTTGATATATTTTAAACTATTCTGATTTTTAAAAACAAACGGCAGTGCATTTAAAAGATATCTGAGCAGTTTACGGCTTATTTTATTTTTTATTTCTATCTCGCAATAGTCAATTTTTAGATCAGGATAAATTTCTTGCAGGGCTAACACTATCCCCTCCGTTTGGTTGTAGTGCCCGGGCTTGTTGTCTTTTATGGCCAATACATTCATTTTTGAAAAACCTTATGATACACTTGAATTGTTTGTGCTGTCATATTTTCAAGGGTAAATGTATTTTTAGCTTTCTTGAAGATTTTCTGATATTCAATGATATTCTGATCATAATCCTTTTTAAAGTCATTGACTTTCTTTGCAAATAGTTTGGGATCAAAAGGTGAAATATATTGAGATGTAATAAACTTTTTGATATCTGCCACATCTGTAGATACGATAGGTGTACCTAAAAGTAATGATTCTGCAAATACATAAGAGAACCCTTCTCTCCTTGAAGAAATCACTAACAAATCGCTGGACTTAATCATACTTTTTGTAAATTCATTTTCAATGTTGCCTGCAAATATTATTCTATTGTCTATATTTAATTTTTGGGATAATTTTTCTAATTTTTCTCTATCCGAGCCATCTCCAATGAGTAATAATACAATATCATGATCCATATATTGCATACTTTCAATCAACAGATCAAAGCCTTTTGCTTCGACCAATCTTCCGACACCACAAATAATAAATTTATCTTTGGGAATATTGAAGTGCTTATGTAAATCTATATCGATATTATCTGCTATTTCGATTCCATTATAAACAGTTTCTTTATTATCAATATCTAATTTTTTCCCTATTCTATCAGAAACTGTAATCACTGCATTAGCTTTTAAAAATGGCTTTAAATTTTTTTTAAAACTGTGTAAGGTTGCAACTATTTTTGATTTTAAAAATGGTTTTAATTTAATGATCATATCCGTTGCTTTATTTGCTTGGGCATGAATAATATCAAATTTTTCTTTTTTTAGAATACGGAAAAGTTTCCATAAGGTAAATACATTAGATCTGCCTTTTGTTAAATCCATTTCTATAAAGTTAATATTCTTAAAATCATCTTTATATTTTTTAGGGGCAATAACAGTGATATCAATTCCTTTGGCTTGTAACCCCCTAGAAAGTTCGATAGTGTGTTTTTCAAGTCCGCCATTCCCATCACTCGCTAAAACTTGACAAACTTTCATTTCCTCTT
>JAUPLZ010000362.1 GCA_030836705.1 Campylobacterota bacterium | reverse complement strand
GAGTATAAAGATTTTTCTATAAAAGCGCGAATGCTAGAACATACGCAAGGAAGCGCATATGGTATAAATCTGGCACTGCCGCAAGAGAGCGACAGAGTGAAACTGCCAAGCTATTATCTTGATTTGGGATACGCCAAGGAGATTGGAGATTATGAAGTCAATATAAATGCGGGCATAAAATATGATGCATTTGACTCATACTCTAAACTATTGCCCGATGATTTAAATATCAGTAATGTTATATTTCAAGACGGAATATATGGAGAGCATTTTGCCGCACAGCAAACACTATATCAATCATCTTATCTTAAATACAGTGCAATTGACAACCACCTCATTACCGTAGGTTATCGTCTTATAAAAGAAGAGACCATAGATATGACATCAAAACTCTCAAACAGAGCCACAGGTGATGTAGAACTTGTTGATTATACGGATATTTTGCCGTTCTTTGACAAAGATGCAAAACGAAATATTTTTATATTTTCATTGCAGGATGAGTTTCAATTCAGTGATCATATAAGTTTCATATATGGTTTTAACTACGAGAATACATCTTATAAAGATGCAGGTTTTGAACCTAGAGTTTCGATGGTGTACCAGAAGGATTCGGAAAACATTTTTAAAACAATGTACAGCCGCTCCCACAGAAACGCTTCATGGCAAGAGATGTTTACTATGAACAATAGTGCAAGAGTAGGGAGTGTTGATTTAAGACCTGAAACAGTGGATGCTTTTGAAGTTGCATATATTAAGAAATTTTCAGCCGATACATATCTGCAGACTAATCTTTTTTACCTTCTAAATAAAGACCAAATATACAACTCATCTATCAATCCGGAATATAGGAATATACTAGATACTGATATTTACGGTTTTGAGCTTGAGTACAAGGGAAATATCTTCTCTGTTGA
Organism: Campylobacterota bacterium; assembly: GCA_030836705.1. GTDB lineage: Bacteria > Campylobacterota > Campylobacteria > Campylobacterales > SZUA-545 > JAUPLZ01. The sequence goes on along the minus strand of JAUPLZ010000362.1, from coordinate 2,907 downwards.
TGAGCTATATTTAAACTACTCTTATGTTGATGGCAAGTCCTATACACAGGATGAGGAAAGAAGCGAATCAATTCCGAATGTGGCTCATCATCTGGCTAAAGGGTATTATATTTATAATCTTGGCAGCAATCTCTCGCTCAGTGGTGTTGTCAAATATTCCGGCTCTAAAGATAGAGTTTTTGGAGATATGCGTGAAAAAGCAGAAGCATACTGCACGGCAGATACTGCATTACATTACAGAGATAAAAGATATAACTATAGTGCAACGCTTAGTGTTAAAAATATTTTTAACTCAAGAGTAGCATATCCATCGCCGATAAACACATATCTGCAAGATTATGAGCAAGAGCGAAGAACATTTCTAATAACATTCAAAAAAGAGTTTTAAATGAGAAAATCTATTTTTCTTTTTTTTCTTTTTTTAAACTTGGCATATGGATATAGCTATAATGAAGTTCTATTAAAAGCGCAAGCATCTATATTTCCTAAGATTATACTTTTAGATAAAAAAATAAAAAATAAGCTAATAGAGGGTAAAATAGTTTATGCCATCATATATGAAAAAGGTGATTACGATACCGCCGTTGAGGTAAGTAAAACAGTAGATGCAACCTATAATGGGCACTTTAATGGGTACGCCTATGAAATAAGATTAGTAGAATTTTCTGATTTATCAAGCAATGTCGAAGCATCTGCAATTTATGTGTTAAATTCAGATAGAGATATTAAAAAAGCTGCAAATATTGCTTTAGAAAAAGGTATTATCAGCTTTTCTTATGATGTAAACAATCTAAAAGAGGGTTTATTATTTTCTTTAGTATTGGAAAAATCAACAACCCTGTATCTTAATAAAGAGAATTTGGTTACAAAAAAAATAGATTTTTTTGATTCTCTTTTACAAATGGTAAAATTTTTAGATAAAAATAGCAGTTAGCGTAACATATTTATATAAAGGTAATTTTGTGAATATAAAAAAGATAAGTTTAAGTTCTATTTCTAGTAAAATAGTGGCTTCAATTGCTATTATATCGCTTTCTATAACTTTGGTTATTTTTAGTGTTTCAAAAAAAATAACTCAAGAAACTTTTTATAATGTTGAGCTTGAGAAAGCAGATTTGATTGCAAAGACGATTGAACCGTTAATTGCTCTTAATATTTATCTAGGAACTTACGATAATATAGCTCAGCTCTCACGACAGCTTATGGAAAACACATATATTCTATCGGTTGAGATTTTAGATGAAAATGCAAATACAATCAATAAAACAACTTCTGGATGGAAGCGACAAAATAATGAATCTTTTGTCGTAACAAAAAGTATTCTTCAGCCAAATTCTACAAAGCAGATAGGTACATTAATTATTGTTTATTCCAATAAAGGATATGTAGATGTCGTAAACAGATATATAAATTTGACATTTTTTCTGCTTCTTGCACTTGTTGTTTTATTTGTTTTATTTGGTTTTTATGTCAAAAAGCTTCTCTCTCCGCTTAGAAAAATTGCTAGACTCTTAAAGTACTATTCACCGGATAAAGAGATAAAAATCCCTTATGCATCGCAAAACAATGAAATTGGTCTGATTGCAAATGCTCTAAACAGTATGCAACAAAGAATTTCGCAATATGCAAAAAAACAAAAAAATATAAATAACTATCTTGAAGAAAAAGTAAATGAAAAGACACTAGAACTTCGTACACAGCTATATATAGATTCGTTAACGGGTTTGCCTAATAGATTTAGTATGTTTAACGATATTGTTGAAATGGGAACACAGGACGGAGCGCTACTTATCATTAATATAGATGATTTTAAAGAGATAAATGACTTTTTTGGGCATATAGCAGGCGATAATATTTTAAAAAAATTTTCAAATAGGCTTAAGACAATATTTAAAAAATATGAATATATAAAACTAAAGCGTCTCTCGGGCGATGAGTTTGCTTTGCTTTTTGTTAAGAAACCGCCGCTAAAAGACTTTATAAAAATAGCTGAAAAGTTAATCGCAAGTGTAGAAAAAATGATTTTTTTTCATGAAAACAACGAAATAAGTATTAGAGTAACGGTAGGTGGAGCATATCAGATACACCAAGCTTTAGAAAAAGCAGACATAGCATTAAAATCTGCAAAAAGAGAGCGAAAGTCGTTTTTGCTTTATGATGAAAAACTAAATATAGAAGAGCAGTATAAAGAAAATATGGAGTGGGTTAAAAAGCTTAAAAAAGCTATTGAACAAGATATGATTGTTCCATATTTTCAGCCTATTTTCGATAATAAATCCGGTAAAATAGCCAGCTATGAGTGCTTAATACGCCTAATAGAGAATGACGGAAATGTTGTTAGCCCGTATCAATTTTTGACTATAGCCAAAAAAAGCAGGGTATATAGTATATTGACAAAAATTATGATTCAAAAAAGTTGCGCACACTTTGAACATATCAATTGTGATTTTTCAGTTAATTTATCAGTTGATGATGTACTAAGTACAGATTTGGTTAATTTTATTAAGCAAAAAATCAATGAGCATAATGTGGCCGATAAAATTATTTTTGAAATTTTAGAATCGGAAGGAATAGAAAATTATGAGGAAGTTTCGCTTTTTACAAATGATATGAAAAGCTTAGGGTGCAGAATAGCAATAGATGATTTTGGCTCAGGATATTCAAACTTTGAACACCTTCTTAAGTTAAATATTGATTATATAAAAATAGATGGAACGCTGATAAAAAATCTTGATAAAGATGTAAATGCTCAAGTGGTTGTTGAGACAATCGTAAATTTTGCAGAAAAATTAAATATATTAACAATAGCAGAATTTGTTCATAATGAATCAGTTTTTATGAAAGTTAAAGAGCTTAAGGTGAATAAGTCACAAGGATTTTTTCTAGGGATGCCAAATGTAAATTAAT
>JAUPLZ010000361.1 GCA_030836705.1 Campylobacterota bacterium | reverse complement strand
TGGACTTTGTTCAAATCATATGAGATTTATAAAGGAGTCAGAATGACTTCTCTTGCCAAAGGCAAAGCTTTAGTGACTGAGTGTGATTTGGACTTTGTTCAAATCATATGAGATTTATAAAAAGGAGACGATGATGACAAAAAGCCATAGAAAAACAAAAGAGACCGAGATAAAATTATCTTTAAATGTCCACGGGAGTGGAAATAGCGATATAAAAAGCGGCATCGGTTTTTTTGACCACATGTTGGAAGCTTTTGCAAAACATTCTCTCTGCGACCTTGAGGTTGTGTGTGACGGTGATTTGCATGTTGACTTTCATCATACCGTTGAGGATATCGGAATAGTTCTAGGAGAGGCAATACATAAAGAGCTTTTTCCGGTAAAAAATATAGAGAGATTTTCAAATGCCGTTGTTATTCTTGATGAAGCTGCTGTTGAGGTGGATTTGGATGTCAGCGGAAGACCTTTTTTGGTGTTTGATATGCCAATAGACGGAAAAGCCGGCGATTTTGACACTGAGCTTGCGGAGGAGTTTTTTAGAGCGGTTGTCTATAATGCAAAAATTTCAGCTCATATCGTTTTAAAAAGAGGGAAGAATAGACATCATATTGTAGAGGCTGCTTTTAAGGCTTTTGCGGTTGCTTTTAGAAGAGCGATTGCTTTGAATGAGAGGGTGGTAACCACTCCTAGTACAAAAGGTCTGCTTTGATAAAAATAATAATCCTTGATGTTGACGGCACTTTAACTGACGGTAAAATTTCATACGATTCAAACGGCAATGAGTTAAAGTCTTTTGATGTAAAAGACGGCTTTGCGATAGTAAACTGGATAAGAATCGGCAGAAAAGTTGCAATTATTACCGGCAGAAACTCGCCGATTGTAGAAAAAAGAGCAAAAGAGCTTGGAATAAAACACTGCTATCAAGGCGTAAAAAATAAATTTATAAAACTTCAAGAGATTTTGCAAGAAGAGTCGATTTCGCTCGATGAAACAGCTGCTATCGGGGATGACCTTAATGATTTTGTTATGTTAAAAAATAGCAAAATCTCTTTTTCTCCTGCTGATGCATCTGAGTTAATAAGTGATGCGGTTGATGTTAGGCTAAAAAGAGGCGGCGGGAGTTCTGCTGTTGCTGAGATGATTGAATATATTCTAAAAAAAGAAAACCAAATAGAGGCTTATGCAAAATATTGGAAAGAGCAGTAGTATTTTTTTTATCAATTTTTATTTTATCGATAGTCGGCGGGATATTTATAAACCCAAAAGAGACTACAGTGCAGCTAAAAGAGAAAGTAGCGGAGATTGAGTTTAAAGGCTACACCTTTTATCATATCGATACAAAAGGCGTTGCTGAATATTTAGTTTCAAGCGAGGGCTATAGGTTTGAAGGTGTAGATGTTGTAAAAGATGTTAAATATTATAAAAAAGATAAAAACGGCTTAAATACAATTATGAGCGATCAAGCTTTTGTTTACGATGGTTATTTTGATTTTAACGGTACTGTTTTTTATAAAGTAGATGATAAGTATAGTTTAAATACACAAGATGTCAGATATAATAAAGAAAAAAACATGATTACAGGTAGTAAGCCTTTTGTTATAAGCTCAAAAAGCGGCGAGTTTAGCGGCGGCAGTTTTGTTGTGGATTTGCAAAGTAAAAGTTTTGAAGCTAAAGAGATAAAAGCTGTTTATTTCTATGAGTAATTTTTTTGGCAAAGAGAGGTGGTTTTGAAATTTTTATTAGTTTTTTTCTTTTTGTTGTCGTTTCTTTTTGCCGGCAAAATAGAGATAGAGTCATTAAAATTTGAAGCATATGATGAAAAAGGGATTACGGTTTTTACGGGTAATGTTTTGATTAAAAAAGGGCTTGACAGGATGCATGCCGACAACGTCACTGTTTATCTTGACAAGGATAGGCAAATAGAGAGGTTTGAGGCATCAGGCAATACATCTTTTGTTTTTAATTTTGAAAACAATTCCACATTTGTCGGAAGTTCCGATAAATTTATATATACTCCAAAAAATGGGGAGTTTAAGCTTCTTGGGAGTGCAAGAATAAGCGATATTATAAACTCAAAAGAGATTATAGGCGAAGAGGTGATTTTTTTTGAAAAAACAAAAGTCGTAAAAGTTTTAGGAGCGAAAATGAAACCGGTTAGACTAATATTTGATGTCGAGGATAGCAAAAAGTGAGTAGCTGTAAAATAAAAGATGCCAGCTTTATAATATCTGCGACATCAATTGAAAACTCGCCTGCGCCGTCTGTCGCCGAAGTTGTTTTTGTCGGAAGAAGTAATGTAGGAAAAAGTTCTATTTTAAACACCCTTACAAATAGAAAATCTTTGGCAAAAAGCTCATCGACACCCGGAAAAACAAGACTTATAAATTTTTTTGACTTAAAGGTTGAAATGAACGAAAATGAGTATCATTTGAGATTTGTCGACCTCCCTGGGTTTGGCTATGCGAAAGTTTCTAAAAGTCTAAAAGATGAATGGGAAGAGGCGCTTAGCGAATTTTTGTATAAAAGAGACTCGATAAGGCTTTTTATTCAGCTTGTAGATGCAAGGCATGAGGATTTGAAAAATGATATTGAGGTTGAGGAGTTTTTGAACTCAATAAAAAGAGCAGACCAGACGATATTAAAAGTTTTTACAAAAACGGACAAGATAAAACAAAATGATTACGCAAAGCTCAAAAACAAATACAAAGATGCTATGTTTGTTTCAAATCTTAGCAAAAGAGGTGTTGATGAGCTAAGAGATGCTATTTGCAAGGTTTTATTTCTATGAAAAATTATGAAATTGTGCTTGAAAAGCCGACACTAAACGATATTTCAAATATGCAAAATCTTGTTAAGGATTATGTCAAAGAAGGAATCATACTGGCAAGAAGCGATGACGAGGTGGCAAATGCCATAAGATCATATATAGTTGCAAAGATAGATGGCAAGATAGTTGGTTTTGCTTCCTTGTATATTTACTCAAAAGATTTGGCAGAAATAAGAACTCTTGTTGCCGATAAAAATTTTCAAAGGGTTGGTGTCGGAAAAAGGATTGTTTCCTATCTTCTTGACGAAGGAAAAAAACTGGGTGTAAAAAAAGTTTTGGTGCTTGTTTATGATAAGGGTTTCTTTTTAAAACAAGGATTTCAAGAGGTTTCAAAAGAAGAGATTCCAGAACATAAGGTCTGGGAAGACTGTATTAGATGTAAATTGTTTCCTGTATGCAACGAATCGGCATTAATAATAAACCTTTAGAATTTTTTTTATGGCTTTTGTTTATAGCTATTTATCAATCGCTAGTGGCTATTTATCCATATATTCCGCCTTTGTTTGGATTAATGCTTGCTTATTTATGGCAAAAAGAGGGTGAAAAGGACTATTTTTTGGTTTTTTTTGCTCTTCTTTTTTTTGAAGCGAATCATTCACTTTTGATTTTTTCTACTTGGGTTTTTGCTTGGTTTCTTTTAAAAATTGTTATGCCGTTTGCTAGAGATAATATTTCATGTAAAAAGTGTTTAAATGTTTTAGTTGTAGTGCTTGCGTATTTGCTTTTTTATCTACTTTTGGAAGTTTTTGATTTTATGCTTGGAATAAGTAGCGAAAATTATGACTATTTTATCTTGCTTTATTATATTTTGATTGAATCTATTTTGGTTTTTGCACTCCCATGAAACTTCATTTTTTGCTTGTGATATTTTTTACCGTGTGGATTATGCTTATAGGAAGGGTCTATCTTATAAGTATTCAATCAAACGATACATATGCGGAACTTGCCCAAAGAAACACCATAAAAAGCGAACCACTTGTTCCCATAAGAGGAATAATTTATGATAGAAACGGAATACCGCTTGCAGTTAATAGGCTAGGATTTAAGATATCTCTAAAGCCGCATCTTAGCTATAAAGATAGGAGAGATAAGCTTGAGTTTTATATCGATTTTATTGTTTCTTCAATCGCCGGACTAAACAAAGAGGAACTTTTAAAGGCATACTTAAAAGAGGATTCCCCTTACAATCACGATTTTGTGGATATAGTTCAGTTTGTGTCTTATGAATCAATGCTCTCCCAGTTTACAAAACTTTCGCAATATGAAGATATAAATATAGCTCCAACCACGCTAAGGCACTATCCGTTTGAAAAAACTGCTTCTCACATTATAGGATATATGGCAAAAACAAATGCTACAAGCGGTATTGAAAAAGCAATTGGTTTTGAAGGAAGAGCCGGCATAGAAAAATATTACAACAAAGAGCTTCAAGGCGCTTTGGGCGAGAGGGTTTTTCAAGTTACGGCAAAAAATGAGGAGATTGCAGAGATTTCAAGAACCGAACCCGGTTCAAACCAAGATATGGTTTTAAGCATTGATATTAATCTTCAAAAGCATCTTGATTTGCTTTTTGAAGGAGTTGAAGGCGCTGCTATTATTATGGATGTAAATGACGGCTCTTTGCTTGCTGCCGGAAGCTTTCCTGAGTATGATATAAATAAATTTGTCACAGGAATTACTCCTAATGAGTGGGAAGAGCTTACAAAAGATTTAAAACACCCTTTTTTAAATAAAATCACAAATAGTCTCTATCCGCCGGGGTCTGTTATAAAACAAACTGTTGCCCTCTCTTTTTTAGAGACGGAGCTTATAAATCAAAATTCAAGTTTTTCATGCACCGGTTCGCATATTTTTGGAGATAGAAATTTTAGGTGCTGGAAAAATACGGGTCACGGAATGGTTGATCTAAGAAAGGCGATAGCCGAGAGTTGCGATAGTTATTTTTATAAAGGCAGTCAGATTGTAGGAATTGATAAGATTTCAAAAAAATTAATTGATTTTGGCTTTGGGCAAAAAACCGGTGTAGATCTTCCTAATGAGTTTGTAGGGATAGTGCCGAATAAAGAGTGGAAGATGCAAAAGCAAGGTCAAAACTGGTATGTCGGGGAGACTTTGATTACCTCAATCGGTCAAGGGAGCTTCTTGGCGACTCCTATGCAGATTGCTAGAAACACGGCTTTGCTTGCTACTGGGAGGTTGGTTGAGCCTAGATTTGCTTCAAGCATAGGCGGAAAACCCATAGGAACTGTTATAAAAGATGATCTGTTTTCCCAGTCGGATATAGCAAATATAGATACTGTAAGAAGAGCAATGTATGATGTGACCAACTCACCTTCTGGAACTGCGGCTAGATATTTAAATACACCGATTACGATAGCCGGAAAAACAGGAACCGCGCAAGTTGTCGGCATATCGCAAGAAGAGAAGTCTAGAATGAAAGAAACGGAAATGGAGTATTATAAGCGCTCACACGCCTATTTAACTACCTATGCACCTTATAAAAATCCAAAATATGTGGTTACCGTACTCGTAGAACATGGCGGGCATGGTGGGGCGGCAGCCGGTCCGATTATTAGCGGCATATATCATAAAATGGTTGAGCTGGGGTATTTGTAAATTCATACAAACAACTACAAGTCAATATTGCCGCGATTGTATAAAATTTATATAAAGATTTCAGCCTAAAAGCCTTAAAAGCAAATCTTGACCTAAGCGTCTGTCTTTACTTTTATACTATGGCATAGTATAATATCTCAAGTTATTATACTTTGGGAGTATATTTTGGGCACTGACGAACTAGCCACCTAGGTTTTTATTAATAAAGAATCTAGCGAGCCGATAGTCTAGCCATTCGGCACTTTTCGCATGTGCTTTAGTTCTTCTTACTAGATAGGCGATTTTATCT
>JAUPLZ010000360.1 GCA_030836705.1 Campylobacterota bacterium | reverse complement strand
TTGCGTAAGGTTACTCTTTCCCTTTTAGCACAACGGTAAATTTTGCACCTTCTTGGCAATTTTGAACACTTAATTTTCCTTTGCAGTGCTTTTCGACAATAATTTTTGACATGTATAAGCCAAGTCCGGTTCCGTTCTCGTTTTTTGTCGTAAAATATGGTTCAAAAATCCTCTCTTTTATCTCTTCAGGAATTCCTTTTGCATTATCTGAAATCTCAAAAACAATAGTGTTGTTACCATCAATTTCATATCCTTTGATTTTTATCCACGGATTTTGAATCTCTTTTTCAACAAGGGCGTCTTGTGCGTTTTTGATGAGGTTTAAAAAAACTTGTACAAGTTCGTTTGGAAAGGTAAAAAGCTTTTTTGAAAACACATACTCCTCTTTGAGTTCGATATTGTTTGCTTTTAGTGAGTGCTCGGTCATTAGCAGTGCTTTTTTGATTATCTCAAGCGGATTTACGCTCTCTAATTCTTTGTCTTCTTTGAAGAAATTTCTAAAATCATTAACCGTAGCAGACAAAAACTGAGTATGCGTAGCAATATCCAAAAGAGGTTTTTCTATATCGTCTACAGTTAATTGGTTTAGTGATTTTTTTATTTGCAAATCAGCTGTTATTGCGCCTATTGCAGACAGAGGCTGTCTCCATTGATGAGCAATGTTTCCTATCATTTCACCCATTGCAACAAATCTGGCTTTATTTATTAAAAGTTTTTCTTGTTGCTTTATTGGTGTGATATCTATGCCGATTAGAATTAATTCTTTTTTATCGTTAAATCTGCTTGCGATTAATAGATAGTCAAAACAACCGTTTTTTGTAAAGATTTGAGTCTCCATTGTTGCAAAATCATTTTCTAAGTCAAATATATCATCTATTAATTTTGAGAAGTCTTTGTTTTTTTGGGTGAAGCCAACTTTTTTACCGATAATATCCTCTTTTTTTAAGCCCACAACCTCGGTTAGTTTTTTATTCACATTGATGTATGTCATATCTGAAGATATTTGCGATACGGTTACCGGCATTGCATCTATGAGCAGTTCAAATTTGGATTTCATATCATTGCCTTATGGTTTATTTTCTAAAAGAAGAGCTCGGTCGCCCTATATAGTACCCTTGTGCGAAATCAACATCCATATTCTTAAGATGCTCTATTGTTTCTTTGTTTTCGACATATTCTGCCACTGTTTTTACGCCTAGTTCTTTTGCCAAAGAGACTATGCTTTTGACAAATGCCATATCTTTTTCGTCTTTGTCAATGTTGATAATAAACTCGCCGTCTATCTTTATGTAATCAATAGGGAATTTTTTAATATAGTGAAAAGTAGAAAAACCGGAGCCAAAATCATCTATTGCAAAGCTAAATCCTTGGAGTTTAAGGTTTTGAACAAATTTTTCTAAAAGAACAAAATTCTTAACTGTTTCTCGTTCGGTAATTTCAAAAACTATTTTTGATTTGTCTATTTTGTATTTGTTTGCGAGACCATTTATCTTATCTATAAACTCTCCGACAATCAGCGATTTCGGGGATAGATTAACAAATAAAATGCCGTCGTAATTTGTCTTGTTGATTTCTTTAAACGCTAGCTCTATGACCATATAATCCATGCTATTTATTACGCCTATATTTTCTGCTATCTCTATAAACTCACCCGCACTAATTAGACTATTTTCTATCTCTATTCTCATAAGAAGTTCATGAATGTTTATTTGTGAATTTTCTATCTTGGCAATAGGCTGGAAATGAGGAACTATTTTGTTGTGTTTTATCGCATCTAGGACCAAGATTGTTTTTTCTTCAGTCTCTTTAAATACTTTTAAGATGTCGTTTTGTTCCGGAAAAGTGATAGCGTTTTTACCGCTTCTTTTAGATCTATACATCATTGCATCTGCGATATTAAACAACTCTTTTGCGGTTTTTGCATGGCTTGGATACATTGCCGCTCCTATAGATGCGGTTGCTTGTACTTGTGCTTTTTGTTCAGTTTGAATTTTTAGAGCCTCTATTGCACTTTGAATGCTTTTTGCTACTTTGCACGCCTCTTTTTCATCGCATTCTGGAATAATTAAGGCAAATTCATCCCCACCGTATCTTGCTACTATATCTTCCGGTCTCTTTGAAATTTCTAGTGTGCCTGCAAATGCTTGAAGGTATTTATCGCCAAATGAGTGTCCGTAACGATCATTGATAACTTTAAAATTATCGCAATCGATTACAAAAAGTCCAAAACTATAACCGTGTCTATCGGATCGCACTATCTCATTTTCTAACATATCTCTAAAAACTCTCTGGTTGTAAAATGATGTCAGCGGATCTTTTGTGGCGTAATATTCTAAGTCTTCCGTGTATTTGTGTATAGCTTTTACGGAGCCTACGATATTTATCAATGTTGTAAGAATTCCGTCAATGACTATATGCCTAATAGGGTCTTTTACCAGCAGTGATTGAACGCTTATGCCGACGATGCCTCCAATCTTTGGCGTTTCAAGAAAAATAGACTTAGTCTGCATCTCTATCTCTTCAATGCTAAGCTCAAACGGTTCTTTATCTTTGTTGGCAATATTGTGGATAATTTGATATTGAACTAAATCATCAAAATATTCACTATTTTTTATCTCTTTTTTTACAATCCCTTCCATAAGCTTGAGTGTTTTCTCGCTTGGCAAACTTCTCCAAAAAACTTCAATATCGTATGCTTCATCGCCGACTCTAAACATCGTAATAAGACTGTAAGCATCCATTACCGTGTTTATCTCCAGCAACAAATCTTTTATATATTCGCGCCAATCTTTTACAATACTTGAAGTTATTATAAACTTGTCAAAAATCCTTATTTCAAACTCCAATAACTCTTTGTCAACAGCTGTTTTTTTCAGCTTTTCAGATAGAAGATTTACATTGTGCAAAATATCATTTAATTCACTAAAGCCAAGGTCGGTATCTGCAATATCCAAATTTCTAAAATCTTTTACGGTATTTACGGCGTCAACTTTTTTTGCAAAGCCGATTATGCTTTTGTTTAGTTTATTTCTAACATGTCTTGAGAGCAGAAAAGTTATTAATAGGATAAACGGTAAAGCCGCTAAAAAAAAGTACCAATAGTTTCTTTCCGTCTCTTTGGTCATCGCTGCAAGGTTGTATTTAATCTCAATAACTCCTAGCACCGTGTTTTCGTTTGCGTTTGTATGGCAGGAGAGACACTCATCTTTTGATACCATCGGCATAAGAGTGGTTATAAAACCATTGTGCTCTATTACCTTTTTTTGACCGTCCAAAAATGCCTGAACTATATCACGGTCAAATGGTCTTTGAGGTATTTTGCCAAAAAGTTCTTCGACATTTTCACCGCGATAAATATTTATTTCATTTGATGAGTTTTCAAAAGAGTGCTTGATTGATTCCATAAAATCTTGCATCTCTTCTCTCGACCAGCCTTTGCGCATTAGTTGATACATTGATGCATGTATCTGCGAGGCAACGGCATCGGAGGTTTTTATAGCCTCTTTTTGTGACAATGCCGTATGAAGATATGACGAAAATATATATATGCTTATAAATATAATAAGAGTTAATGAGAGCATTATTGTAAAAATAAATTTTTTTAAACTACTTGTCACTTTTAATTCCAATTACTAAAACAAGGAGTAAAAAATATAGCTTTTAGCATTTTAAGCCTTTTGATGAAAAACAAGAGATTATTGTATGATTTTTTTTGTTCATATCTGCTAAAATCCCGACATGAGATTTGTTCTAATAAAGTTTATTATTTTTTTTGGTTTTTTAAATGCTTCTGGGGTTTTATTCTCGTCAGTACCGATGCCTAGCGTTGAGGTGGTTGATGTAAATATAGATAAATGCGATAAAAACTGTCTTGATGAACATATGGAAAACGGAAAGCCTTTTTCTTATGCGGCAAAATCTTCAGACAATAAAACGGACGGTTCCTATAAAAATTTTTCAAATTACGATAACAACAAAAATAATCTAAAAGTCGCTATTTTGCTTCCTTCAAAAGTTATCGGCAGCTATTCAACCTATGTTACAAATACCGTTTTGGCATATTTTTTATCGACCGATAGCTATTTTGAAGTAAAGACTTTTGATTCTACCGATGAGTCGATAGATAATCTTGATGCCACGATAAAAGAGATAGTCAAAGAGGGTTTTGGCTACTGCATAGCGCCGGTTACGAAAGAGGGTGCTAATAATCTAGCTTCCATAAATAGCTCTTTAAATATTTTTGTTCCGACGGTAAATCAAAAAAATGTCGAAAACAAAAATTATCTTATGGTGTATGGCGGAATAGATTATGATGCGCAGGTAAAAAAGCTTGAAAAAATGTTTAAAAAGCAACTATTTATCTTTGAAGAAGCAGGGGCTATTAGTAAAAGAATATCGGATTTGGCAGCGCATAATAGCGATTTGCCGGTTACTAGATTGATGGTTAAAAGCAATAGCGAGGATTATAGTAATATTTTTGAATCCGTAAATATCGGGGTAGAATCAACCGTTCTTTTAAATACCCAGCCGATTAAATCAAGTTTGCTGCTATCGCAGTTTACATATCGTGATTTTAATTTAAGCGCTATTTTTTCAACGCAAATTAATTACAGCCCCGTGCTTTTAGGACTAACTCAGCCAATGGATCTTAAAAAGCTATATGTCGCCAATTCAATTTCTACAAAAAACTCAAAAATAGAAGAGTATAACAACCTTTTGCACAATGATATTGTCTACAATTGGATAAATTATTCCACTTCTATTTTGTGTGATTTTATTTTTCAATCAATGAACCGCAATTATGACCCAAAAAGCAAAAGTTTCGGTCTTAGCTTGATTGATAAGCAGATAAATTACGATGTGCAGATATACAAAGTCGGATATAGAAGCTTTTTTAAACCAGAGATGTAGAGCTTTCTTTGTCTACCATGCCCGCCTCAATCAAAAAAGGTGAGGCTATATAACCTGTTTTTTTTATTCTGTTGTATTTCGCATATGAGAGAAAAAGCTCTGTTTTTGCCCTAGTTACCGCAACATAAAAAAGCCTTCTCTCTTCTTCTAACGAGCCGCCTTGATTCATTAGCTTTCTATTTGGAAATCTTCCTTCCATTAGGTCAATTACATAAACCTCTTCAAACTCCAAGCCTTTTGAGGCGTGAACACTAAGGAGATTTACTCCGTCCCCTTTGCTTATTTCGCTGCCTCCTAAAACCATCGCATTTATAAATCTAAAAGAGTCGTCATAGTGACCGGAAAGCTGCTTGATTAAATCTACTTTCGCTTCTAT
>JAUPLZ010000359.1 GCA_030836705.1 Campylobacterota bacterium | reverse complement strand
CTATTTTTTTTAGAAGCTCTTTTGCTTTATGGTTGTTTTCTTTGTTAGATGCACTAGTATATGTTTCTTTTTTAACATATAAGAGATTATTTACTTTAAACTCACTTTCAAAACGGCACTCTTCTTGATCTGTATTTAAGCTACCATCTTTAAGTTTTATAAACTTTTTAAAATCAGTAAAATTAACTGCTTCTTTGGTGTCATATAAAAAAACATAAAAATCCAAATACCACTCATCGCTTTTTGAAATAAAAAATTTCTCTATCTCTCTTACCTTCATCGCATTAATGGTATCTATGAAATTTTTATCTGAAAATTCTTTGATTTCAAGATTCATGATAAATTTATCTGCTCTACCATTACGCTGTGGAGCATTTTTTGACCAAAATCCGTTAGGTTCATCTACTAGGATTCGCAAATTTTCTTTATCTATCAATTTTTTTAAATTTGATGACCCTCTATAACAAAGATTTGCTTTTTGAAAAGAGCCATCATCGGTTAGCATCAATTCTTTTGTGCGAAATGCGTCGATACATTTTTCATAAATAGGCAAGTAAATCTCAGATAAGTTATCATCTTTATTTGGTAAAACTTCCAAAAATGAAGTTGTTAACAAATCATTGCTTTTTAAATACTCAAAAGAATCTTCTATGGTTTTTGATAGCAACTGTATTAAATTTTTATTTTCTGGCAAATCTTTAATGCTATCTCTAGCTACCGTCGATAAAAATGGGGCATGCAAATGAAAACAAAGTTTACTCGTCTCTTTTTCTGCAGGAAAAAATATTGATACTTCTCCGTTGATTTTTGCTACTTCATCTAAATTTGTTTTTTCGTTTTTACTAATTTCATACGCTACTGATACATAAAAAGAGTTATTATCTGGCAAATATGTTTTAAATCTTAACCATCTTGATTTGTTATTTATTTTTGAATTATGAATCTCAACTTGAATATCATCCAATTCATTTCGTACAATTGCATACTCATTTTGTTCATATGCAATATTTATTTCTGCAATATTATTAAGAAACAGCAAAGCATTGTCATGCAATTTTTCAAGACCAAGCTTAATCTCATTGTATGCCTGCTCTTTGGGTTTTTTTGGGTTGTCAAATGGAAATAACATAACTGTTTCATTCTTATCTCGAACAATATCATCAATAGTGTCTGGTATGATAAAATCATAAATTTTAAAAGCGTATCTACCTGAATAAATTTTTGGAGTATTTGTATAAGAAAAAACAGCTTTAAAACCTATGCCAAACTTCCCTATTTTTGTTAAATCATCTGCTTTTGTACTTGTGGCAAAATTTGTAATTGTATCAATGTCTTGTTCGTTAAAAACTCTTTTACCATTATGTCTAAATCTCAAAAAATCTTTTTGTAGATTAAAAAATACTTTTGTTGCCCCTGCATCTTCCGCATTTTGAAGTAATTCGTAAATAAAATGAGCATTGTCAGGATACAACTCAGTTAGAAGTTTGTAAATACCTTCAGATTTATTTTCTTTAATGCTACTAACTAAATTAAGTCTAATTCTTTTAATTTCATCTATATTCATGGTGTCTCCATTGCTTCAAGTTTTATTTTATACATTACTCGTATTTGACAGAATAGACTTTTTATTTTTGATCTCTTGAAAATTTAATATTTCAATTGTTGAACCAAACTTTCCAATCAGCTTTTTTAAAAAATCAGCATCATCTTTAGCCATTCTTTGACCAAAAATAATTTTTACAATTTCAATATTTATAAAAACTGGTTTATCGATGTCGTCTTCATTTTTCAAAATACGGACTTCTTTTTCATATTGCTAATCTTTTTCTTTATATATTAAAATATTACCCGCTAAAAATTGCATATCAGGCAAGTCATCTTTGTTAACATCTTTTTTAATTCCATTATATTTAATTTTTTCACAACTAGCGTCATTATCTTTGATTCTAAAACCTATTGCAATACCTGTATGATTATCGGCATAATGCGCCCACATTGGCTGACTTTTAGTATTTGTTGTGGCAGAACAAATCCGTATCTTTTCTTTTATATCTCGAATATTGTCTATCGTGATTTTTGTTAAACTACCATCATGCGTATAATGTCCCTCACGAATATCATTTAATTCATTGTACTTTGCAGCATAAAGCCTATTGTTTACAATAATATCCATAAAAAATCTAAAATCTTTTAAAGAGCGATATTTGTAGAAGATTTTGTTATCTGGCATACATAAACTCCTTTTAATTTATTAAATTTGCTAAAAATTCAACAAGTGTATAGCAACCTATTGATACAAAAATAAAAACTAGCCAAGCACTAAATAGTTCATAAAAACTTGCTTTTATAAGTAATAACTCTTTTATTTTAAAAATTATTTTTGAATTTTCCATACCATGTGTTGAATCATATAAATCATTTGATAATCCGATTAATAATTGTGATACTTTTTGTATATTTATTTTACTTGGTAATATTTTAAATATTTCGAATATTTTATAAGCTGGAATAATTGATGATTTTGCTTCTAAATTACTCGCATGTTTTCTTAAGAGTTTACTAATTTCATTTCCTATTTCTTTAGTATTACTACTTGGATTTGAAATTCTATCTGCATGAAAAATCATAGCATTTAAAACTTTTGAAACTTCCTTTTTTAGTTCTTGAATTGGTTCAACAATAAGCTTTAAGCCGAACTGACCAGATACAAAAATGATAACTGCTGATATTATTGTCGAAAAAAACTCCATTATTTTACCCTTTCCCTCATCTCCACCACCGCCAAGATATCAAACCTGCTCTTAACCAATTTTTTAGCTTCCAGCTCTTGAACTTTTTTTGTTTTTTGCTCTTTTAGGTTTTCTATCTCGCCGACTCTCATTCTTTGGACATCCTCTTGATCTACTGTTTGTTTGAGTTTTTGTACTCTGTTTATCTGTTTGTCAAAGTAGTTTTTTATGGACTCTATCTTTATGTCTATGATGTTGTTTTGTGCTTGTGCCTCTTGCTCTTTAAGCTCTTCTGTGCTTTTTATGATGTGTGGCATGGCTTTTGACTTTATCTCTTGCGGGTTTGTATTTGCGGTGGTTTGGCTCTCTTTGGCTTTTGCTATAAACTCGAAATAGTCCAACTCATCTAAGGGTGCAAAATGTTCATCCAGAACTAAAGTTTTGAGTAGAGATAGTGGTTTTGAGTGTGCTATATCTGCTCTGTAGATGATGGCATAAGCATTTTTATACTCCTCATGGCATAGAGCGGCAAAAAGCTCTCTGTGTGTTTTTTCTTTTGTTATCATAGAGAGGAGAGGATGGTTCATGTAGAGGTAGAGGGTTTGAAACTCATCGTTATTGTTTGTAGCAAAACTTATCTTTAGTTCTTGGTATCTGAGCATCTTTTGCAAGATGTTTCTTTGCTCATTGTAGCGGTGCGGTTCTGCTTTTTTGTCGCTCATATTTGCTTTTAAGATGTTAAAGAGGCTTTTGAGATTTTCGGAGGAAAACTTTATGCTTTTGTCTTTGAGTTCTACATACTTTAGTTCATTGCATGTTAAAAAATCCAAAAAAATCTCTCTGCTTTGCTCTTGGAGCTGTTCTATCTTTTTATGGTTTAAAAAAATCTCTTTTTTCTCCTCAAAACAAAAATCATCGTTTATGAGTTT
>JAUPLZ010000358.1 GCA_030836705.1 Campylobacterota bacterium | reverse complement strand
TGAAAAAAAAGAAAGAGAAGAGTTTGTATCACTTAGACAAGATATAACCGAGCTTGAAGAGTATAAAAACGAATTAGAAAAAAAAGAAAAAGAAGAGATAGAAAAAAGAGAAACCCAAGAAAATATCCTAATAAGACAATCAAGAATGGCAGAGATGGGAGAGATGTTAGGAGTAATAGCTCATCAGTGGAAACAGCCTCTTAATACGCTCTTTTTGATAGTTCAAGATGTTAAATTAGCGTATGAAGCCAAAGAGCTTGATGCAAAATATATAGACGAGATGACCGAAAATGCGCTAAGAAGCGTGACATTTATGTCTGAAACGATTGATGATTTTAGAAATTTCTTTAAGCCAGAGCAAGAAAAAGAGGCTTTTTGCATAAATGATTCTATTTTGATGATAGAAAAAATACTCTCTTTGCAGATTCAGCAGTTATCAATCACGCTTATAAAAAATATAGACAAAAAACTTTATGCTTTTGGGTATCAAAATGAGTTCAAGCAGGTTCTTTTAAATATTATCAATAACTCAAAAGATGCCATAAAAGAACATAATCCAAAAAGCAGGGACAATAAGATAATAATCGACGCCTTTGAAGAGGATAGATGGGTGGTTGTAAGAGTAAGCGATACCGGCGGCGGTATTCCTGATGGTGTAATCGATAGGATTTTTGATAATTATTTTAGTACTAAGAGCAAGGATGTAGGAACCGGACTTGGTCTTTATATGGCAAAGACGATTATTGAAAAAAAGATGAACGGGATATTGAGTGCTAGCAATATAAAAGACGGCGCGGCGTTTACGATAAAGCTTCCAAAGGCATTGCGATGAAGACACTAAATTACAACTATCAAAACGAAAATGGTTTGAGCGAGTTTGTAAATAAAAATGAGTTATTCGGGTGTAAAAATACCTTGGTTCAGATTTTTAGCAGTATTAATGATAGTGTGGTTTTAAGAACTATTGCAGCCAAAATAAAAGAGCTTTTGCCGAGCGCCTCTATCTTAGGAGTTACTACCGCAGGAGAGATTGTAGATGCAAAAATGCAAGAAGGCGGCATCGTCATCTCTTTTTCTTTGTTTGAAAAAACTCTTATTAAGTCAAAACTATATGAAAATTGCGGCGAAAAAGAGTGTGCAAAAAAAATAGTCGATGAGCTTGTTTTTCATAATACAAAAGCTTTGATTGTTTTTAGTGACGGATTAATCTCAAACGGGGAAGAGCTTATAAAAGAGATAGCCCGCTTAAAGCCGGAACTTATAGTGGCTGGCGGCAGGGCAGGCGATGATTTTCGCTTTTTAAAGACTTTTGTTTTTGATGAGAGCACAGCTTTTGAAAATGGGTTTGCGGCGGCTTCTTTAAGCGGCGATGAGTTGATAGTAAACAATAGTTATTTGCTCAATTGGCTGACCATAGGCGAAGAGATGACTATTACAAAAGCGAAAAAAAATCGTGTTTTTACTGTTGATAATATGCCAATTATTGAGCTCTACAAAAAATATTTAGGAGCCGATGTGGCTGATAGCTTGCCGGTTTCAGGCATGGAATTTCCTCTTATTTTAAGAAAAGGCGATGAATTTGTAGCAAGAGCGCCTATTGCTAAAAAAGAAGACGGCTCTTTGGTTTTTGCCGGAAATTTAAATGAAGGCGAAAAAGTAAAATTCGGGTTTGCAAATATTGATTTTATAAAAGCAAAAAGCTTTGATAGCTATGAAAATTTTAAAGATACCCCGATTGAGTCAATGTTTATCTATTCTTGTGTCGCTAGAAAATCATTCCTAGAAGAAGACCTTGAGTATGAATTGAGTGTATTAAACAGCATAGCGCCGACTGTCGGGTTTTTTACATATGGAGAGTTTTTTCACTCTTTTAGGACAAGCGAGCTTTTAAATACCACCACAACCGTATTGACTCTTTCGGAATCAAAAAATATAAATCCGATAAAAAACAAAATTATTAAAAATAGCTCAAAAACAAAATCTCTAAAAGCTCTTTCAAATCTAGCTAGCGTAACGATTGAAGAGCTTGAAATATACAAAAAAACACTAGAAGAGAGAGTTCAGGAAGAAATATGGAAAAGAAAAGAGCAGGAAGCTATCTTGATTCATCAATCAAGACTTGCAAGTCTTGGCGAAATGATGGGTAATATCGCCCATCAATGGAGGCAGCCGTTAAATGCTCTTAGCTTGGTTTGCGGCAATCTTCAAGAGGCGATTTTGGAAAAACGAGCCGATGAGGCATATTTGAAAAGAAGTTTTGAAAAAACCAATAGATTGATTCAAAAAATGTCCGCAACTATTGATGATTTTAGAGATTTTTTTAAGCCGGATAAAGAGAGAAAAACATTTAATCTAAAAGATGCAGCAGATGAGCCTTTGAATGTCTTGGACGGTATTTTTAAACACATGAATATAAGAGTTATAAAAAATATCGAGAGTGAAATATTAATTGAGAGTTTTTACAACGAGTTCACGCAAGCTCTTTTGAATATCTTGAACAATGCAAAAGATGCAATTTTGGAAAACAAAATAGAAAATCCGATAATAAAAATAGACGGATTTGAAAAAGATGGGTTCGCTTATCTTTTGATAGAGGATAATGCTGGCGGAGTTGAAGATGCTGTTGTAAGTAGAATATTTGAGCCGTATTTTACAACCAAACATCAAACCAATGGAGCCGGAATAGGGCTTTATATAACAAAGGTGATGATAGTTGATCATATAAAAGGTTCTTTGCGAGCATACAATCAAAAAGACAGTAGCGGAAAAAATATCGGCGCTGTTTTTGAAATAAAAATACCAAGTCAAATTGCATGAGTCAAAGTATTTTAAAAAATATCACAGTTTTATATGTTGAGGATGAAAAAGATATAAGGGATGAGATGGCTGAATTTCTCTTCTTTAGGGTAAAAAAACTATATTTAGCAGAAAACGGAAAAGAAGGATTGGAGGCTTATAAAAAATACAATCCTGATATCGTAAT
>JAUPLZ010000357.1 GCA_030836705.1 Campylobacterota bacterium | reverse complement strand
GCATCATTGCATTGGTATTTGTCGGTATATTTGAAAAAATTAGAAGCCTGTTTAAATCATAGTGCAATTTTACGCTTATTTTTTTATAATGAATGGGGTTTCATTTGGAGGAAAATATATCTTAGATGCCGAGATGGGTAGGATATTGTTGTGATTCATGGACAAAACAACAATAAATTTTTAAAAGGAGGAAGAATAAAAATTTTCTTCGACACCTAAGACATAAAAGAATTATAACTAAATAAGATAAAATTTGTCTTAATTAAAGAATAAAAAAGAAATTATTTTAAAAAACTAGCACACCAGCCAATTATCCGGTATAAAAAGTTCTTGTGTTGCAGGCATCGCTTTCCATCCGTTGCTTTCTAGGTACATCATTTTATTGCCAAAATATCCTACGATATATTTTTCTTTATAGATTGGAAATCCGCCCGAGTGAAGCAGAGCAAAGATATCTTCATAGTTTTTTGCTTTTTCGTAAAATGAAAAATCAAAGCTATGCAGTGACACAAGTGCCGAACGAAGCATTTCGTTTTGATGCATCGAGGCACTCAGCGTGTAGTAAGCAGGGTAAGGTACAGCGGCATCTTGTATGAGATCGCTGATATAAAGTTTTTCTTTTTTTGGCAGATACACAGCAGCCCTTACTATAAGAATTTGATGATCAAAAGTATAAAAAAGTATAGCGTTTAGAGAGAAGAAGGTGCGAAATGATGTCAAATTGACAGATTTTTTTTACTTATTTATTGTTTGAATGTAAAATTGTTTTTATGTTCAAGTGAAGAAGGGTATAATTATGAAAGTTCAAAATCTAAACAAAATTAGGCGGCAAATGACTTTTAAGTTTGAAAATCCAAAAAAAACCGGCATAACCAAAAAAGCAAAGTATAAAGCTATTGATCTGTTTGCAGGTATAGGCGGTATAAGACTTGGATTTCAGCAGGCTTTCGGAGAAGATATTGAGTTTGTTTTTGCCTCGGAGATAGACAAATACGCGCAGCAGACATATTATGCAAATTTTGGAGAATTGCCTCACGGTGATATAACGCAAATAGAT
Organism: Campylobacterota bacterium; assembly: GCA_030836705.1. Classification (GTDB taxonomy): domain Bacteria; phylum Campylobacterota; class Campylobacteria; order Campylobacterales; family SZUA-545; genus JAUPLZ01. The sequence continues at coordinate 2,041 of JAUPLZ010000357.1, read as the reverse complement.
GAAAAAGATATCCCTCCACATGACATTATTTTAGCAGGTTTCCCTTGTCAGGCTTTTAGTATTGCAGGTAAAAGACTAGGATTTGAAGATACAAGAGGAACACTTTTTTTTGATGTAGCAAGAATTGCAAGACACCACAAACCAAAACTGATATTTTTAGAAAACGTAAAAGGTTTTGTAAATCACGACAACGGTAAAACATTTCAAGTTGTAAAAAATACGCTTGAAGATATGGGATATAAAGTCTTTGCAAAAGTTTTAAATGCAAAAGATTTCGGAGTACCGCAAAACAGAGAGCGGATTTATATAGTTGCATTTTTAGAAGATATAGAGTTTGAATTTCCTGAATCTATGAAAAATAAAGAAACAAAAGTCGGAAGCATATTAGAAGATTATGTAGATGCAAAATATACAATTTCTGACAAACTTTGGGCAGGACACCAAAGAAGAAAAGTAGAACACAAAGCAAAAGGCAATGGTTTTGGATATTGTATGTTTAATGATAATTCAAGCCATACAAGCACTATTAGCGCAAGATATTATAAAGATGGTTCTGAAATACTGATAGAGCAAATAAATAAAAATCCAAGAAAATTAACACCGAGAGAGGCAGGGCGTTTGCAAGGATTTCATGATGCATTTAAAATACCTGTTAGCGATGTACAAGCATACAAGCAATTTGGGAACAGCGTATCTGTAGCTACTATAAAAGAAATATCTAAAAAAATATACAAAGTTGCCAAAGGATTAGACAGTGAAAAATAGTATTGAAAAATTAAAAGTAGACAAAAACAAATTTGATATTAATTTGAAATTTTATTTTATACTGAAATACCTCTTAAAAGCAAAATTGTCAGAAAAAGACATTAAAAATATCCTTGAGCTAAATTCTTTGTACAAAAATTTAAAATTCAGAACAGCTCTTTTTGATAATCTTGAAAAATATTTTGGAAATTCCAAGACAGGCTTAACAAAATATGATTTATTTGTAGACATTTTAGATTTGATTAAAAATAATAATGATGTAGTGCTTTTGATTTTTTCACTTAAACTTATTGCAATAAAACCTCTCTTATTGCAGGAAGCAAAAATAAAAGATTTGCTTGATTTGTCAAAACTAAAACAATTAAATCCATTGTCAACAACCTACGATAAAATTACCCTCGTAAGTCCATATAGCACTAGAGTAAGCGGGGCACTACTGTCTTTAATATTTTTTGATAAATTAGAAAATAATGACACAGCTTTTTTATCAAGTGATACAACAAATTTTTTAAAAGAGTTGTCAGCAGAAGCAATAAATTTAAAAAAATATGGCATTGAACCAAATCAGATTTTTATGTTAATGTTTAGTGAAAGCATAAATCAATCAATAACAAGCGATAGTGGAAGCAACTATGAAGACAGAATTTTATCTGTTTTGGTAAATATTGGAATTGATAGTGATAAAATATCAAAAATACACGACAAAAATGACAGTTCAACAGAGTTTGATTTCTTTTTTGAGCTTGAAGATAGAACATTTGGAATAGGTGCAAAAAGAACGCTAAGAGAAAGATATAAACAATTTATAAAAACTGCTCAAATGTCAAAAATTGATGTTATGATTGAAATAACTTTGGGTATTGATTTGACAGAGGAAAAAGTTAAAACAATAAGAAATCACAATATATATTTATTTGTGGCGGATGAAATTTATCATTCAAATCCATATTTAAAAAATAATAATGGAGTATTTAGCACTAAAGATTTAGATATCGATATGTTAAAAAAATTAAAGTAATTGCTGTGTAAAAAATTCATATGATTAAAAAATATAAGCCGATGTCTAGATCAGAAAATATGAGTCGAATAAAATCAAAAGATACATCAATTGAAATTAAGCTTCGTAAAGAACTCTTTAAAAAAGGTTTTCGTTATAGAAAAAATTGCAAAGACATATACGGCAAACCTGATATCTGTTTTAAAGGCAAAAAAATAGCTATTTTTTGTGACAGTGAGTTTTGGCATGGAAAAAATTTTTATAATGGGAAAGACGGTG
>JAUPLZ010000356.1 GCA_030836705.1 Campylobacterota bacterium | reverse complement strand
TTTTAAAACATATCTATCCTCATTTTTTTCATAGACTTTCCATTTCCCAACTTTAGAATAATTTCCTGAGGAAATTTTTTCAGCCTCTTTCTGAACTTCCGGTTTCGCCGCAACAACCTCTTTTTTAATATCGCTCACAACGCTCGCGATATTGTCCGCAGGCTCCTCAACCGTCACATTAAGATATGTTTCGCCGCCATCATCAGGGTTAGGAACAACTCCTTTAATGACTGTCGGCTGCAACTTAAGTGCTCTTTTATTAAAAAAAGCATCCGCCTGCGGAGAGTAATAGTGATTAATAAAATGTAAATAATCCGCAAGAGTGACACTCTCTTTTGTATTTAAAGAGAGATGATTGTATTGTGCCTCATATTGATCAGGAAACACCCCGATTAACCGCTTAATCTCAATAGTTTTCGCTGCAAAAAATCTATTTTTTCTATGCAGCTCATAGCTATCAAAAAGGTGCTCTTTTAAAAATCTATAATAAGTGGTGTCGCTAATGCTAAAGCTTTTGTCAATATTATTAATCAGCTGTATTTGCTCCGAGAGCGGATATAGATGCTCAAGAAGTAAAACAATCGCCTCTGAAATTGATATTAAAAAATCAATCTTCGGTCTTTTTATTCCGCCCACTTCAAGGTCGGTTCTTACCTCGCGTGCGACATAATCAGCTATTCTTTTAATAAATTTATCATTAGAATATGACATCTCAAAGCCTTTCTATTTAATATTTAGTCGTTCGCACGCAAATGACATAAAATCTTCTGTGGTAATCCCAAGCTCCAAAGCAATATTTTCAGTTTCAAAAAGAAAAATTTCAAACAATTGCTCAGGCTTAGCGTTGGGATGCTCATTAATAATTTCTACAAACGACTCAATATGTAAAACCAGATAGCGAAATTTTAAATATTGAGTATAGCTATCCGCAAATATTTTAGCGATGTCCGCATAGTCTTGTGAGCTATAGTTCACATTGAACAAACCATTACATCTTAGGGTAATGCGCTCAAGTGGGATACAGCCTTTTATTCCACTCTCAATTTCTTTAAAAAAGGCGTCTTTTGAACGGCGTCCGCCTGCTATTTGTTCAAATGATCTTTTGTCGTTTTCCAAGAAAGAGATCATATTTTTTTTGAATTTCTCAACCAACCCACCCCAGCCCAACTCAAGCGGGATAAAAAAATTATTCCCTTTCTTGATATTAGTTTCTCTCATTTCATTCAAAAACCAAGTTGTTGGCAGTTCAGAGGACGCGAGCTTCATAAAATTCCTTCTTCAAAGTTTATAAGAGAATTTTAGCAGAAAAAAATATCTTTTGTCAAGGATAAAATTTTATAGGCAAAAAAATGCCTCAAAAACATAGCAATATAAATACAACAGATTATGCTGTATTTGGAAATGAGCGAGTTTGCCAAATGTGGACACAAATATCTACGCTATTTGTACCAATTCGACACCTCGTTCATAAAACACAATGCTAATTTTCAGAAGAAAATATAAGCAAAAGGTTTTAGAAATGCTTACAACTTGCATCCAAAATCAATAAAAACAGCTAACACAGTTTTTATCAATTTTTCCTGCACGCCGTTCACGATTTAATAATAATATGAATTATTTTTATGAATTTTAAAATTCAAAAAAAATTCTAAAAAACGACCGTTCATCTTTCGCAAAGCTCAATCTTCAACTCTCTTCGTTCATCTTTCGCAAAGCTCAATCTTCAACTCTCTTCGTTCATCTTTCGCCTTTGCGCTATCTCCGCCTCGGCTTTTTTCTCTTAAAAGCCAAAATGGGCAAAACCGATTTTTCTAAAGTTTCAAAAGAGCAGGGCATCCACCCATCTCTTTTTCTCTTATGTTTATTTATGTTTATATTTTTTTTGATATAATTTCTGCACCTACGGTAAGTCAATGCACGCACACTTGCCTTGTTATATGTCAGAAAAGTAATCAGTCACAAAATAAAATAAATCTTTTTTTTAATTTTTCAATTCCGGTAGCAGAGCAGTTATAAACCAATAAGTTTCTTCATCATCCCGCCGGCAAAATTCTTAACCTATAAAAATTTTGACATCAATAATTCTTTAAATATTAAAGACAAACTGTTTTGTCCTTAATATCTAAACGACAAAAACTCTTGACATCAATAATTTTAAAAATATAAAAATCAAAATCCCAAAGTCTTGCAGCGTTTCACTAAAAAAAGTAAAATCATTAAGCTTTTTCTTTTTAAAGTTCTTAAAAAAAACATCTTTATTAAAAAAATTTGATATAATTCTTTTTGCGAAAAGTAACTATCTGTTGTAGTTTTGGAGCACCAAAAGGTTAGGGGGAGTAATTAACCCCCCCCCTTAACCGATTTTCAAATTTTCTATTTCCGGCAGCCGGACTATGATTAACCAATAGGTTTCTCTTTTTCTCTTATGTTGATTTATATTTTTTTGCTATAATTATCTTCTAATTGTCCTTCGGGATCGTCCCTCTTTTTGAGGGCAAAACTACTCGATTATATTCACCCAATTTCTTTTTCTCTTATGTTGATTTGTATTTTTTTGCTATAATTATCTTCTAAATTCCTTCGGGACGACCCGTCTTTTGATGGGGTTAATCAATAAGTTCTCTGAGCTTATCTTTTAGTTTTTCAAACCCATCTAACCAAACTTAAGCGTTTTTTTATTATAAAGTTATTAGAATACTAATTAACAAAAAAACAAAGGCCTATGATGAGCAAAGAGACAAAGAACGGTAATCTTCGAGCAGCCAAAAAAAATAAAAACGATGAATTCTATACACAGCTCTCCGATATAGAAAAAGAGCTGATACACTATAAAAACCATTTTAAAAATAAAATAGTTTTTTGTAACTGCGATGATCCAAAAGAGAGCAACTTCTTTCAATACTTTGCTCTGAACTTCTCCCATTTAGGATTAAAAAAATTAATCACGACTCATTACGAAAAAGATAGCCAATCATATAAATTAGTAGTTGAACACGATATTAATAAAGACGGGGTTATTAATTTAGATGATGCCATAAGAACCGACCTAAAAGGTGACGGTGATTTTAGAAGTCAAGAAAGCATAGAGATACTAAAAGAATCAGATATCATAGTAACCAACCCGCCCTTTTCACTCTTTAGAGAGTATATAGCACAGCTTATGAAGTACGATAAGAAGTTTTTGGTAATAGGAAGCATGAACGCCATCACATACAAAGAGATATTTAAACATATCAAAGAGAGCAGATTATGGTTAGGCAATGGTTTTCAAAGTGGAAATGCTTATTTTAAAACATCACATCATACAGACAGTTTTGCAAAAGGTGTCTATAATGAAGAAACCGGATTAGTAAAATTTAGAAATATTGTTTGGTACACCAACCTAGACCACAAAAAACGCCACGAAGAGCTCCTTCTCTACAAAACCTACGAAGGCAACGAATCAGATTATCCAAAGTATGATAATTACGATGCCATTGAGGTAAGTAAAACAAAAGATATCCCAAAAGATTATAAGGGGGTAATGGGAGTGCCTATAACCTTCCTTGACAAATTTAATCCTGAGCAGTTTGAGATACTTGGGCTAGATGACCATAGGGCAATTTATCCAAAACTAGCCGGATGTAATAGTATAAACGGGCAAAAAATTTATAGAAGAATTGTTATAAAAAGAAAAATTGATAAAATCCAATAAAGGCCCAAAAATGAAAATCCAGCTAAAGCCGGTAACAATCCGCGAACTCACTAACGGCTATACCGATAACGATAATGACGGCGTTTTCGGATTCGGCGGAAAACTAGATATAAGACCGCCATATCAAAGAGAGTTCGTCTATAAAGACAAACAAAGAGAAGCGGTAATTGATACAGTGTTTAACAACTTCCCGCTCAATGTACAATATTGGGCAATCAAAGAGGATGGAAACTTTGAAGTCATAGACGGACAGCAAAGAACCATATCTATTTCCCAATATGTAAACGGAGAGTTCTCATACCTTATGAGATATTTCCATAACCTGCACGAAGACGAGCAGAAGAAAATCTTAGATTACGAACTCATGGTATATTTTTGCGAAGGCGAACCAAGTGAAAAACTAAAATGGTTTAAAACAATAAATATCGCCGGCGAAAAATTAACCGAGCAGGAATTGAGAAACGCGGTTTATAGCGGAAGTTGGGTAACGGACGCAAAAAGATATTTCAGTAAAAATGGATGCGTAGCATACAATAAGGCAAGTAAATATCTAAGCGGGATAGTAAATAGACAAGACTACCTTGAAACGGCGATAAGATGGATCGCCTTAAGTAAAAGAACCGATTTGGAAAATTATATGGCTCTTCATCAACACGATGAAAACGCAAGCGAAGTATGGGTTTATTTTCAAAAAGTTATCAATTGGATCGAAGTTCTCTTCCCAGATTATCACAAGGAGATGAAAGGAATAGATTGGGGCGAGCTCTATTTTAGCTACAAAGACCAAAACTATGACATTATCAAACTAAAAAGTGAAGTTATAAGACTAAGAAAAGATGAGGATGTTACAAACAAAAGAGGAATCTACGAATACCTGCTAAGCGCAAAAGAGAAACATCTAAGTATCCGCCCATTTACAGAAAACCAAAAAATAGAGGCATATGAAAACCAAAAAGGTATCTGCCCTAAATGCACCCCGCCAAACAACCATTACGAAATAAACGAAATGGAGGCGGATCATATTACTCCATGGAGTAAAGGCGGCAAAACCACAGCTCAAAATTGCCAAATGCTTTGCCGCGACTGCAATAGAAAAAAATCCAACATCTAAGGAACCAACAATGGCAAAAGTAATAATTTTTACAGGAGCGGGAATAAGCGCCGAATCAGGAATAGCGACATTTAGAGATTCGGACGGACTTTGGGAAAATCACAAAGTCGAAGAAGTATGCAATTTTGACAGCCTTCAAAAAAACAGAGAAATGACAATCTCATTCTATGATGCCCGCCGAAAAGAGCTTGAAGATAAAAAGCCAAACCATGCTCATGAAGTTATCGCAAAGTTAAAAGCAAAATATCCAAACGCCATAACTCTTATAACTCAAAATATAGATGACCTGTTTGAAAAAGCCGGAGTTCAAGATCAAAACATAATCCATCTTCACGGCTTTTTAAAACATCTACGATGCACAAACGAAAATTGCCGCCTCTTGTTTGACATAGGATATGCAGCACAAGGCAATTCAAAAAATTCAAAATGCCTAGAGTGCCAAAGCGAGCTAAGACCAAATATAGTCTTTTTCGGAGAGCCCGCCCCGCAATATCACTTTTTAAACAAAGAGATCGAAAATTGTAAAATGTTAGTAGTAATCGGAACAAGCGGAAATGTAATCCCGCTAAACAACCTAGCCAAAAAAATTCGATACACAATCTTAAATAATCTATGTGTCTCGCCATATATAAAAGAGCGAAGATTTACCAAAGTGTTTTTCAAACCGGCAACAGAGGCCATAGATGACATATCAAATCTCATAGAGTCATTTTTAACCCAAAATTAAAAATTATCCAACCAAAGTTATAATAATTATAATTACTACTTAAGCATATTTTAAAGACATTTGTAATAATATTTAAACAATAAACACCAGCAAACTTATTAAACAACAAAACCCAATTCATTTTCTTAAGCTTGCATTTATTATAAATCTATTATAATTTGCATTTATAGGGTGTTAAGTAAAAGGATTGATTATGAACAAAGTTCTTACATTTATAGTCGCAAAAGACGAAAACAAGCAGAATATTATAATGGATATTGAAGTCGGTGACAATCTGACACCCTCTGTTATTAATATCGCAGGCAAAGTAGTCCCAAAATCCAGCTTGGGCGACACGCCTATTATAATAAGCAGAGAACTTTTTCAAGCAATGTCAAATAACAAACCTATGGACTTGACTTCAAAATACAGAGGGCTTTCAAGAGCCGAAGTTTTAAAGCAAGTCGAAAATAAAATAAAGGACGGAATAATATGAACTATTCTACACAATCAATAGAGCAGGGTTCTAATCTTGTTTTTAAAGAAATCTTTC
>JAUPLZ010000355.1 GCA_030836705.1 Campylobacterota bacterium | reverse complement strand
GATATAGCTTCAAATCCTATAAACCTTTACGGTGCTACTAAGCTGCTCTTATGACATTTTCAGCGCCGTTAATATTTGTCTTAATGCACTCCATAGGATTGTACTCTGCTACAGGAACATGCTTTAGGGCTGCCGCATGAATAACGAAATCAACATTGTGCATTGCCTCATTAAGTCTATCCAAATCTCTTACATCACCTATAAAATATCTCATACACTCGTCTGTAAAAGATTGTCCCATTTCGTACTGCTTCAGCTCATCTCTGCTAAATATTATTATCTTATTTGGTTTATATTTTTTTAAAATAATTTCAGTGTATTTTTTGCCAAAACTACCTGTCCCACCGGTTATTAATATATTTTTATTGTTAAACATTTTTTGACTCCTTTGTATTTATCACCCCGCAAAAATCTAAATTCGTTTTTATATCTAATTTTTTAAACTCTTTATGTGCCACTAAAAAAGTCACTACATCTGCCTGTTTAATCGCATCTTTATAATCAACTATTTCAAATTCTTTATGGCTATCTATATTTGGTTCAACTGCTAATATATCTAGCCCCTCGGCTTTTAGCCTTCTAGCTATATAAAGTGCCGGTGATTCCCTAAGGTCATCTATGTCTGGCTTAAATGCCAGCCCCATACATGCTACTTTTGCTTTTCTTCCATTTTTATTTTCGTAAGCTAGTGCTGCATTTTTTATTTTTTCTATAACCCACTCTGTTTTATAATTATTTACTTCTCTGCTCGTTCTTATAAGCTTTGCACTCTCTTGTCCTGCATGAACTATAAACCAAGGGTCTACCGCTATACAGTGTCCGCCTACTCCAGCTCCAGGTTGAAGAATGTTTACTCTTGGGTGTCTGTTTGCCAGCTTTATCAACTCCCAAACATTTATGCCAAATTTATCGCATAGCATGCTTAGCTCATTTGCAAATGCTATATTTGTATCTCTAAAACTATTTTCAGTAAGTTTTGCCATCTCTGCTGTTTTTGCATCAGTTTCAAGAACCTCTCCTGCGACAAATTCTCTATAAAATTCCGCTGTTACTTTTGTGGCTTCTTGTGTAGTACCGCCAACGATTCTGTCATTTTCTACAAGCTCTCTCATGATGTGTCCTGGAAGAACTCTCTCTGGACAATGAGCTATGTAAAGCTTGCTTGTATCCACTCCATTTTCTTTTAGGGTTTCCTCAACCTTGTCAGTTGTTCCAACTGGAGAAGTGGATTCTAATATAACCATATTTCCATCTTTTACATAAGGAGCTATTGCTTTTGTTGCACTTACTACATAATCTATATTGGGCACAAAACCATCATGGAAGGGGGTGGGAACAGCTATGATAAATACATCTGATATATCAGGTTTTAAACTAGCTTTTAGTTTGCCGCTGTTTACTGCAGCTTTTACAAAAGTATCTAGCTCAGGTTCTACTATGTGAATTTTTCCTTGATTGATAGTGTCAACAACGCTTTGAACCACATCTACACCATGAACATCATAACCGCGATTAGCCAAAAGTGCGGAAGTTGGAAGTCCTATGTACCCTAAACCTATTACACATATTTTTCTTTTTGTCATTAATTATTTGCTCTCTTTATAAATTCAACAATTTTTTCACAAGCTTTTCCGTCGCCGTAAGGGTTATGTGCTTTACTCATTTTTTCGTACGCTACTTTATCATCAAGTAACTTTTGAGCTTCTTTTACTATTTTATCTTTATCTGTCCCTACAAGTTTAACTGTTCCAGCTTTTACTGCTTCTGGGCGTTCCGTCGTTTCTCTCATAACTAGCACTGGTTTACCTAAAGATGGCGCTTCCTCTTGCACTCCGCCGCTGTCAGTGATTATAAAGTATGATCTGTTCATCATGTATATAAAACTTTCATACTGAAGCGGTTCTATCAGATATACATTAGGTGTGTATGATAATATTTCACGTACAGGCTTTTGAACATTTGGATTTAAATGTACCGGATAAACAATATCTATATTCGGATTTTGATTTGCAACTGTTTTTAAAGCCTCACAAATATTTATAAATCCTTCTCCAAAGTTTTCTCTACGATGACCTGTAACTAAAATAATCTTTTTATCCTCGTTCAGCTTGTATTGTACGTTTATATTTTCTAAGATTTTATTTTTAAGTTTTTGATTGCTTTCTATCTTGTCTAATGCCAAGAACAGCCCATCAATGACGGTATTTCCTGTTACTGCTATAGTTTTTTCATCTTTGTTTTCTTTTATAAGATTTTCTTTGCTTGTTTGTGTCGGAGCAAAGTGATAATTTGCTAACACCCCAGTAAGAAGTCTATTCGCTTCTTCTGGCCAAGGACTATATATATTACCTGTTCTCAGACCAGCTTCCACATGTCCAACTTTTATTTTCTCATAAAATGCTGCCAGAGCGCTCGCACTCGTAGTTGTAGTATCGCCATGCACAAGAACAATATCTGGTTTAAAATCCCTTAGCACATTTTTTAATCCCAAAAGAACATTGGCTGTCACATCAAACAAATCTTGACCTGGCTTCATAATGTTTAAATCATAGTCTGGCTCTATCTCAAACATCTCAAGAACTTGGTCTAACATCTCTCTATGTTGTGCTGTCACACACACCTTTGACTCAAGGCTTGATTCTTTTTCAAATGCTTTTACAAGTGGTGCCATTTTGATTGCTTCT
>JAUPLZ010000004.1 GCA_030836705.1 Campylobacterota bacterium | reverse complement strand
AACGAGTGCAAAAACCGTTATAAAAAAAGCAAAGAAGATAGTTTTGGATTTGCGCATATGGACATGCTCCTTTTTTATATGAATCGGTAGTATACTATAAAATCTTTACCAAAAAATAAATGAATATCAAACGAGCTTGGAAGAAATTTTTTTAAAGATGTCAACCGGATCGACAAATGATCAATCATTCAATACAAAAGAGCTATTTGGCAGAGCATGCGGCATCAAACTTTAAGTCGAATATGAAGCGTATAAAAAGTTAAATGAGGCAGGCTAATGATAATATTTGTTATTTTTTGGAAAAAATACAATACATTGTCATATTTCTTGAAATAGCCAGACATTTTTGATATGCTGTTTATATTTCAGCAAAGATGAGGAAAAAAAGGTGGTGATTGTTTCCGCCCATTATTTCTATATTTCCAGACCTCATGAATCGTTAGGAAATTTAAGCCCGATCCAATTTTTAGAAAGGCATAATCAAAGCAAGAAATTGTCAGCTTAGTGCTGGTCCACTTATCGGGAATGGGTACAATGACACTAAAAGAATATATGGATAGCCATGAAGTAGCAGTTAGGCAATTATTTGATAGCCTAGCTTATTATCATGAGCTTATAAAACATTCTATACCTCCCGGTTTTAATTCAGACATGATGCCTCTCCATGTTGATGCAACATCTGAAGATATTGAAAAAGCATTTCGTAGATATTATGATGAACATCCAGAGTTTAGAAAAAAGCAAGAGGAAGCAAATAAAGGTTTTACAGTATATGAAGCTAATGCTTTAGCTCATGCAACAATTTGTGGTTCAATTTTACAAGTTGCACATATGGCAATTTCTATTTTTTCTAAATATAATGGAGAATGTCAAGTATTGACAGGCGACCACAGGAGATTCGGCATTGGAAGAAAAGTAAATGGTTTACCCCTAGGCTTAATTATCTATGCTGGAAGAAATCAATATAACCATTGGGATGAAGAACCAAGAAAAGCAACTCAAGAGATATTTGGCTTAATTGCAACTCACAATCTAAAAGGCGGTAAAGATCCAGCTTTTAACCTAGAAATAAATAATCTTAACATCTACAGTCACAATATCTTGGGACTTATAGGCTGGAAAATTTATGAAGACTATACAAAAGACATGATTGATATGTTATGTTAAGCAAATTTGGAGATTAATATAAGAGAAAGGCTCATAATGTATTTCTCTAGAATATTTTTAGTTGTAGGTACTATTATGCCCTTAAAGATGAAGTGCTCGCAATGTATAATCGTTTACTGATATTTTGAAGGGGGGATGAATTTATATATGGAAAGATTCTTTTTTTCTATTGTCAGATGGTTAATGTTCACATTGGCTATGATGACATTTCTTGCTGTAGTCGGTGGAGGGATCTATGCGATCAAACTTTATCTGGAATCACAGGATACTACCGTACAGGAGGTACGCTATGAACAACAAATGCCAAAGGTCGATTTTAGCACAATTCAAAAAGATCTAGAGAGCGGGGCATTACAAAAAAAACAAGAAGAAGAAAAGATCAAGTCTTATGTGCTTGATGTTATCAAAAACGGATCATCCGATCACGGATACCCGATGGGCAATATGCCACCTCAAATGGCTAGGGGAGAAAATGCAGTTGCCATAGCAGGGTATGTCTCCAGGGGGTTAGCTTCTGCGCAGCCTGCCGCGTTTGGAGTATGTATAGCTTGTCATGGATCAGATGGGAGAGGGGATCCAGGCATGGCTCCAAGCCTGATAGATCTTCCTATCTATCATCATCAAAGAGAAAAAGTTTCCAATGCCGTTCTTTCACCCAAGGAAGAAACTGTAATTTCAGCCATTACAAAGCAGGAAAAGTCAGGGTTTGAAAAAACAATTGACACTATCGTAGCCAATATTAATATATATGCCAGTACCGTAGGACAGGACGGCGTATCTAAAGAGGCTTTAGAGGACTTCGTTATTGGTGAAATTTCATCCTACACCCAGGAACAACGATCATCCTGCCTGTCGCAACTCATTACAATAACTAAAAGTCTTGTAGATTATGGTAAGTCGTATGAGGATGCAAAAAAATCTTCTAAGAAGCCTGAGATCGAAGTAATCGACTGGATTAGTGTGATAAAATATTTCACCGTCCAATTCCATCAAACGATCGATAAAGAAAATCAAAAAGCTGAAGAAGCCAGAGATAGTTACAATCAGCAGCTCTCCGCCAAACAATCCAAAGCTACTGAGGCACAACTTGAATTGATAGTTACTCTCCAGGAAATTGGTGCTGCATTACTCGCCTTCATTCTTCTAACGATGATGTTGGTTCTCATCAAAATCGAAAAAAATACCCGTAACTGTGGAGGAAATAAAGAAAATGAGGAGAATTAAATCAACAACCAAAATCCTATCTTTATGTTTTCTATTTCTAGCTACCATAAGCCTCTTTGCACAAGATAATGCTTCAAGGATAATTGAAGTTGAAGATCTGATGAAATCCTTGGCCTACAACACAGACAACACCAAAGTGAAAATCTATGACTGGAAAATTGAAAATGGTGATGCATCCCTTATAGAGTGGGATGAAGGGGCTGTGAATTTCAGTGAAAAAGGTTTTGAAAGAAAGGGCGAACTCTATCTTGGGAATCATAGAAAAATTACCCATCATACCGTAGCCGACAAAGTAGAAAATGGGAAATGGGAACTCTATCTTATTGGCGATAAAGAAAAGATCATTTATGTTGAAATCAAACCAAATGCGATCACCCAGGAAAAACCGGCTTTTGATATAAACACGATTTATATTCAGGATAAAATTGTCTGCAAGGATACACCCGAAAACAAGATCACTTTCTATTCAATCAAACTTCCAAAGAAAGAACTCTTTTGGATGGAGAAAAATACCACAATCTCATCGAAAGGAAGTGCTAGCAGTTATATCATTAGTTATTGCCAGAAACCAACATGTACTTATGTTCCTCAAACAATTGCATCAACCTCTTCAAAAGATCAAATAGATAGGTTTTTAGAAAATAAAATTCTGAACGCATTAAAACAGTTTGAAAAAACTAATACTTATGGATTCACACTGACAGACGATTTAGGTGCGATTGATTTAAAACATGAATTGATTGGTATATACGATATTCCATATGCCGGAAAACATGGTAAACTGGGTTTAGCTTATACAAACGCGAAAAGAAATAATGATTGTCATGCATGTTCTCCAAGAATTAGTTTTTTTCTATTTGTAATGAATGACGGCCAATGGGGGCTCGAAGTATCGGACATTAATGCTGAATCAATTGGATCATGGGGGAACCCTCCATCAAAAGATGCATTTAAAGTCATTGAAATTGGGAAAGATATATACGGTATAGCTGTAGATACCAGCTATGGTAATCAAGGTTGCTTCAGTGACGACAGAACAATCTATCAACCAATGAATGGTAAATTCCAAGAAATTTTTTCTGATGAGATAGCTTATGACTCTACTGCCTCTGGAACAGCAACAAACTCATCATGGAAAAGTAATTTTGCTTTTAGACAAAGTAATGGATACTTATATGACATTATCATGAGAAGCAATGGTACCAAGGATGGAGTTTCCTTCAAAAAAGAAACTATCTATAAATTTGATGGCACAAAATATTATTCTAGCAGTGTACAAAATAATTCAGAAGTGAATGTGAATAATATTTTAACTTATTCCAATATCAAATCTTTTATCGATAATTTACTTCAGTCGAATTGTTTTAGACATGAACAAGATGTTTCTATCTATTACACTGATAATGTCAAACGTTTTTTCAGTTTCACAAATCCTACCCATAAAATGATCTATGATGATAACGTCAAATACTGTAGACGATGGCCCCAGATAAACTATACTCTTCAGTCGCTTCAGATTATCGAGCAATACAACAAAAACAGTAAATCTTATGCTGATATTACCATTGATATAGGATTTTATGTTGCCAATAGAAGTAAAGAACGAAGAGGAACAAGTAGACAGCATATGACCCTTGTAGTAGAGAATGGTAAGATTAAGGTGGAATCTGCTTCCGCACAAAGTATAAAAAGCACACCTGCAGCTCAAAATGATGCAGGTGATTATCTTAAAAACTATGCTCATGAGCTGATGACCGGCAGAAGTATGTCAAATCAAAACGACATCATAGTCAAGTACAACAGCAAAGGCATCAAGATATATTGTCTTTCAAATATGAAAATGTGCAAAACCGAAGCCGAGGTTAAGGATTATTTTAAAAACCGTTGATCCATTTTTGAAAAAGTGTAAAGTATGTCCCTTTACGATTGTGTACTATGTCTGTCGCCTATACAAGCATGGGAGCAAGGGGAAGGAAGGATACCCTCAGCATATGATGGCTAAAGTATTGGAACTGAACCAGTCAACGGTGCAGATGACCCCTTATTTCAATGACCAAAGAGATTGAAGCTTCTTGCTTGACAGTTATTGGACGACTAAAATCTATCGCTTTTCACTATATTTTTGCAGCTTTGGAAATCGGCGCTTCAGGGGCTTGCTTTGTCCTTCGTTCCTAAAGTATGTATCCATTCTTGCAAAATACGCAACTCGTCTTGCGTAAATTTATTTTTGAATGCAGGCATTAGCATATTGTGAAAGCCTTCCCATTTGCCCTGACTTCCGTTTTGGATCACGTCAATGATCTCTTCGGCGCCTTTATTTGCGATCATTGCAAAAGACGGGCCGACTTTAGCCTTTTGGATGTCATGACAATTCAGACATCCGCTCTTTCTTACCAGCTGTTCGCCTTTTGGCAGCGCATAAAACGCTGCTTTTTCCTGCATCTCTTTAAGGTATTTTTCCTGATCGTAAAAAGTGAAGATATATTCGGCAATCGCTTTTAGTTCATCTTCCGTTACATTTCCTTTTTGCGAAGGCATCAGGCCGTAGGCATCTAGGCTCGCTTCATCGCAGTAGGATTTTTCCCTACTCGGTTCAAGTGTATAGTCTTGAATAAAAGGAATAAACTTCTTGGCTTTGTCTTCATTGTCTTTAATTTTCATAAAATCTTTTAAGTGAAAAACCACTGCCATCATCGGGGGTGCTTTTTCGTCTTCATAGGTATCGGGCGGCATTTTAAGATTGTGGCATATCCCGCACTTCTTTTCTAAAAGCGCAGCACCGTTATAGTGCGTTTCTTGTGCCTTGTCGCCACACCCTGTAAGTATTAAAACCATTATCAAGCCTGCTAAATAACGCATATTGTCTCCTTGGCATTTAAAAATATTTTGCTTTATCTGTCAATTTGTTTTTTTGTCATGATCTGACAGCTTTGTTTTATGAATGCCGCTACCGTATAATCTCGCAGCCGCAAATACAGCTATATTATTATCTCATATTATGTTTAATATAATTGTGTATTATAGTATTGACACTCTTAAATGAGACTATAAATGAGACTAAAATAATCTTATTTGTTCTATGCAGTGCGTTGCTTATGTGCGAATTTGAAGATATAAGGGTCAAAGATATAAGGGGTCAGGTGATAGTAATAGCACACTATTTCCCTTCTGTTCTTTTTATAATATTATTGATTGTTGGTTGAGCTAATTT
>JAUPLZ010000354.1 GCA_030836705.1 Campylobacterota bacterium | reverse complement strand
CGAGCAGAGACGGATCAACCCCCATAGCTTTAAGTCTGATCAGTGTTTCTTCAACAATGCCGGTATGCAGGTTTGTATAGGCAAAGAGGCCAGAGAGTGCGGCATTGATAACCGAAACCAGCTCATCTGCTCTTCTGCACTCACCAATGACGATAACATCAGAATTTTGTCTAAGAAACGCCACTAACGCATCCATATGCGTAAGTCCGGTATCTCCGCCGACTTCAGTTTGATTCAAAAACGGATGCGATTTTTTTCTCTCTACAGGATCTTCACTTGTTGAAACTTTTTTATTAAGGGTAAGATATCTGCTCTCAACCGCCGACAGAAGAGTTGTTTTTCCAGAGCCTGTCTCTCCGGTAATAAAAACAACGCCACCTTTTTTTGGGCTGTGTATATAAGATACAAGCGTGTTTATATAATCAATTATATTTTTACTAAAGCCCAAATCTTCTATTTCCGTAAGTTCTCCTATGTCAGCAGTGCTCCTGAGTGCTATATTTTCCCCAAATGCGGTTGGCACGATACCTACGCGAAAAACCATATCAATACCGTGAACTTTTAAAGCGGCTTTAAATGTTAATTCTTTTCCGGGCTTATAATCAACAGGAGAAGGAACAGCCATAGAACACAAAGCAGTTAAAAAACTGATTTTATAAGCAACCGGAAAAACTCCGATCGGGCTCCCCCATTCACCCGAAATTTTAAGTTTAATAGACATACTCGCTTCCATTGCGGCAATGTCTATATCAGTTGCTTTTTCGTCGTAAGCATATTGAACAATCTTTTTAATATAACTCGGCATGTCTTGCCCTTCGTCGAAACTTATCGTCAGATTAGAGGAGATACCTACAATCTCTTTGTAGGTATCTAATCCCATTAGTGCAAACGGATATGAGCAAAACTCATCAAGTTCATGAGATGTTGGATCTATAACAAAGCAAAACTTTTTATGATCTTGTTTTCTCACTGCTAAAATAATTTTTGCGCTACTCATCTTAGCTGTTCTTTTTGCATATTCATCAGATGCCTCGTTAGTCTGTTTGAGATAATCTGCCATAAATTGCCTCTCAAATTCATCTTTGTTTTGAACAAAAGGAATGTTTAAAATATCAGCTGCTTTTTGTCTAGCACTTTTATCCGCTTCTGCAAGCATTATAAAGCTTTTTCCACTTGTTACATAAGAATTTGAAATCTCTTTTGTAAGTCTTGACGCAGAAAAAGTTATTGCAATATCTTTTAGAAGTTTCATTTACTTTTATCCTTCTTTTCTTTTTTATTAAAAAAAGAAATATCAGACTCTTCTATTTTTTGCTCCATAATAGGCATAAAAAAAGTTTTATCGCTTGAATCTGCGATAGTTATTCCATAACTATTTATATCAACGATTTTTTTACTGCCTATCTGTAATCCTTTTTTTGCTTTTAATAAATGATTTTTATTCGTAAGCAAATAAGCAATCCATTCGCCATCGATGCTATAAGCACCGGTAGCTACAAAATCATATTCTATGCCTATGTTTATTTTTTGATCTTGTGACTCCGTCAAAGGTGGAAGAAGTTTACTTTTGTCTGCCTCTAGTCCGTTTAATATTTTTTCAAAAGCTAAAAAATTCTCTTTTTCACTTGCTGCCGAAAGGCAAACAACTATTGCTAAGATGCTTGTTATCTTTTTTATCATTTCTATATCTCCTCTACTTGTAGTTTATGCTTTTCGCTTACAATTTTTCTTATATCATTCACGCTCTTATTCTGCACTTGAATAAATATTTTGTTTTTTTCAATCTTTTCCACAAATCCCAAATTTCTAACATCAGTTGCAAAGGCAGTCATCTGTGCTTTGTCTATAGGTCTTTTAAATACTATTTCCAAAGTTGTATAACCATTATATTTTCTTACTTTTTGTAAAATCTCGATAGAGTGCTTGTTTAATATTGCGTAAGCGTAAATACTGCTTATGTAATATTTTGCCCCATCGGCAATATCTTGACCCTGTGTTTCATTTATTTTCTTGTTATTGCTTAGTTCAGCTTTGGCTTTGTCAAGCGATAGTGATAATTCTGTTACCTTGTTTTTTTTAAATTCAAAAGATTTATAAATGTTCCCTGCTCCGGTTAAAACCAAAAGTGCTGTAACTACTTTTAATGAGCTCGTCACTATATTGTAAAAAGTTAGATGCTCTTTGTTAAAAATAATAGAAGATGCTTTCTTCATTGCTTCATTACCTTAGCAAGCTCCTCTTGGAACATAACTTCCTGTTCTTTTTTCCCCGGAACAGAAACGCTTTTATTGTATTTTAAATTCTCATAAGCTTCTTGATTGGTACTACTGATTTGTGTCTGCAAAACACTTGCCTCTTCGAGTGTGTAATTATTGTAAACATTGCTTGCAATCCAAAATAAAGACGCAAATGAGAGCATTGCCGTATTTTTTATAAGTTGTTTTTTTTGCTCTTTTGGGTTTATAAGTTTGTTTACTTTTTCAACTGAAACAAAATCTATCCCTTCGAGCTTAAGATTAACAATGTTGTTCACGATTGCAATTTTTCCGCTGCTTGCATAGTAATATCTTTTTAGATGTTCTTCAAAAACATCATTATCAATAATAACACTCTTTCTATCCTTATATAAAAAGCACCCCGCCCACTTTGAGCCATCTTGCGATTGAACAAATACCATTTCATAATTGCCCGCGATTTCTTGTACCTGTGCAAAAAAGAACTCAAGCGAGTATGCTGCTTTTTGCTGTAAATACTCATAATATAAACCTCTGTAGCTTATTGTTTTTACCGCTTTGGGCTTGATTTGAAATACTCTTGCGGAAGTAAGTCTAGTATTCGCAACTATAAAAATCATCTTACTCTTGCCTCTAAAGCAATAACTATATAAGTGTCCTTGGAGCTATCTTCTTTGTAGCCTAAAGAGTGCAGAAATTCAACAGGAAGTCCGGCTTTGCCAGATGTACTCTCTTCGTACTTGTGAGACACTAAAACCTGCGGAGTGCCAATTTGAAGCTGATGATATCCGTCTATCGACTGTTCACTTGTGTCCGGTGTTTGTACAGTGCTGCCAAATGCAGAAGCGGTGTTGAATTTTACAAAAGAGTTGTTTGTTGCATAGATATCAACTGCAATATGATTGTTGTCAATTGGCTTTGCTAGCAGTGAAAAGAACATTCCGTCTGGAACAGAGCTTGGTGTAATTGAGGCGGTCGTGCCGGTTGTCGTATTTGCGGTTGAGCTAATAGAAGCTATGTATCCGTAGTTGTTTGCGATTTTAAGTGTTTTTAACATATTTGACTGCGTTACGACTTCAATCGGATTGACAACTTCCGTTGTTCCGAACTCACTTAACAAATTAAATAATGCAGTTGTTGAAGGCGAGTTATATTCTAGCCCAAAAATAGATGCAACATTGCCGGATGTTGCAAAGTTCGTCATTCCGCTTGCAGAAGCGGCAATTCTTCCATTCAGACTCCTGAAATCTAAGCCTCTTTTATCAGCTTTATTTGTTGTTACTTTATAAAAAGTCAATCTAACTTCAATTGTGTCTTTAAATTGAGAATTAAAATTATTAATTGCTTTTTGTATATTTTTTACATTTTCCGCTTTATCTCTAATGACTATTTGCCCTGCGCTCGGCATTAATTTAAAACTTCCATGCTCAGATAAAAGCGATTCAACCGATGTCTCAAGCTCTTTAACAAGGCCGGTTATGTATTTTACTTCAAGATTTTTCCCATCCGATGAAGAACTTGAACCGCCTGATTGACTCATCCCCGCTCCGCTGCCGGTGCTGCTAGAAGCAGTGCTGTTAGAAGAACTGCCCGCACCTTGTGAAGAAGAGGAAGAGTTGTTGGATATATTATTGATAATATTTCTGTCTCTCGCAAAAATATCCAAGTTTAAAGTCTCTGTTTTAAAATATGAGACTTCAATATTGTTTTCAGCAATTTTAAAATCCAAATCCGAAGAATTAACTATCTGCTTTATTGCTCCAAGCCCATCTGTATCAAGTTCTATATTTTTTGTAATCAAAGCAATATTTTTTGCGCTTTTGTCGGTATATACTATTGATAATTTTGCCCTAGAGGCAATATCTTGTAAAATTGCATTCACGGGAATACTGCCCGATGCTTTAACCTTAATGGCAGATAGTTTCTTTTCAATATTGCCTAAGCTCGTCTTAGAAAAAGAGATCTTCACATATTTGGTGTTTAGTGTTTTTGTACTTTCAACGGTAATATCATTAACTTTAAAATAATTTTTAGTATCATCAAGCGATTTTATGCCGGGTGCTGAAAAAGTTGCTCTAAAATCATTCGTGTCCAAGATATATACATTGCCATCAAGATATGACAGTCTTTCAAATATTATCTTAGCAGAATCTCCAATATTTATATTAAAATATCTTTCCTTTGGCTGGTTGTTTTCTATTTTATTGTTAATCTCTTCTATGTAATTAGGTTTTTGAGATTCATAATCATTTTTTTTATTAACCGCGTTGGCTGTTCCTGTGCAACCCGTTAAGATGCTTATTGCTATAATTATAAAACCTGTGGTTTTTTTATTTATCATATTCAACTTCTTTTTCAGTCATAAACATTCTCCTACTTCATAATAGGCATTATAATAAATTTATAATAAAACTAAACTTAAGCAATAAGGTATTCCTGCTCACCCCTGCGAAAGGGAAGGAGTTTGAGAGCCTGACATATTTGTTTTCATACCAAATCCTTATTTGTTGATTTATCACCACCCAGCTCACGCAAATTTTTTGCAACCGCATCTTTATCAGCGTCGCCCGCTCCCGCCGCCAAATTTTCTAACTCTTCCGCTGCTCTAACAATCTCCGCAACCTTCATATAACTATGAAGAGTTGCAGAAAACTCCTGCTCAACTAATTCTTGAATCTCCTCTAAGTAGTGATTTTCAAACGGCTCCCATATCTCTAAGTCGGTCCCATCGAGACTTTCAAGCTTCATAAACTTTTCATAATCATCTACATTATTAATATTTGATGAAAGATATGTTCCGAGAGCGGAAATTTTTGCCATATCTCTCAGCTTCTCATTTATTTTTTCATCCACAACAACTATCTTATCTTCTTCATTTTGTTCTTGAAAAACAACATCACTTTTAGCGCTCTTATATTGCTCAATAAACTTCTCATTTTCCACCCAATCATGTATCATATTGAATTTTACACCATTATTAAAATCAATACTATTTTGAGCACAGGTTATTTTAAAATATTGATCAAGCGTAATGCCGTAAGCATCACAAACCTCTTTGCATTTTTCAATAAACAAATCATATCTTGAATTTTCTCCTGCGTCACTCTTTTCTTTAGCAGCAGTTTCCAAAGAAACCAAATTCCTCATCATCACATGAGAATCAGGAATCGTACCCATAACCGCTAAAATATTATTTATTGGCAATTTACTCTCAAAGGAGAGATTATAAAACGCGGAACCATCAAAATCAAACTTGAAATTCGAGCAATCAGAACCAAGCTTCTCACGAAGTCTTGAGGCATCAATCTCTAATTCAGCCCTTGTTTTAAATTTTGTCAAATCTATATTATTATTAAAAAAAGCCTTTATTTTTTCTAAATCTTTTTCAGGGACAAAATAACTATCCCCGCGGACGACTAAATCATACACCGCAGTCATCCCGCCCATTTTTAAGATAACAGAGTTTGAGTCCAACTCTTGAGCACCTTCAGGCTCAAACCAATTTTCAATATAAACTAATCTCCCGGTTTCCAAATCTAAAATAGCAGGAACAATAACTTCTGTTCCGCCATCCCAAATGGATTGAAACTCAACATCTATTTTTTTTGAACCGCCCATGTAAAATCCTTAACCATATTTTCAATAAATTATAATATGTTTATAATAAAATAAACCTTAACAAAAAAACAATTCAATTGAGATATAAAGCATAATGATATGAGCCGTTGGTTATCAGGGCTATGCTTTTAACATTTCAAACGCCCCGCAGGAAGTACCCTTGGGGTATAAGATATAAAACGAGCTTTCTAGCGCAGAGATGCACTATTTTTTTAACTTTTAACAATTCAAATAAGGTATAAAACCCCTCTATTTTACGAGACAAACTCATAAAATAGAGGCAAACATAAAACTTAAACAATAATAAATCAAATAACTTGCTTAGCACCAAACTTACAAAACGCTTAAGCGAGATAGCAGCTCGCTTATCAACTTTAATATTATAATAAAAGTATAATAAAAACTAGCTTAACAAACCTCGCAAGAACTTACAGTCTTGCCATCCGCCAGCTCTCGAACAGCCGCCGCCAGCTCATCACAACTCACGACCGGCGCACTATCGGCAAGTGTGACGATTGATTCACACTCACTGCGATATATCGCCTCAATTTCCCGACTCTCACGCTCACCGCCGGCATTATAATATGCCGTCGCCTCAAGCCCATCTTTTGTATTGATATCCAAAAGAGAAATAAATCTCTCCCCTAATAAAACATCATGATATTTCGTTTCAGCCAAAAGAGCAGGGGAGAGCCCGTTGAAATCCAAATACTCTTTTACACTATTTGTATCCATCCCGTAGGGGATTATAGAGAGAATCTGCTCTATCTGATTTAACCCAAGCTCATTTCTCTCCAAAATATTCGGATTATCATGGCAAAAGGTCCCCCTGTTGTGAATTGATTTTATTTGAGAGGATTCAAATACCACATACTGTTGTGTAGTAAATTCCCCACTTTGATTAAAATATTTTTGTTCCCACTCGTCCGCATAATTTATTATTATTCCATCATGCCCCAGCTCTTTTAAATAGTTGCTCATATTATCTTCGGCATTCCTTATATTGCCACTTTGGACAAATTCTGTGACGGACATATAGTGTGGATTTTTAAGGCTCAAATAAACAGGCAGCACATTTGCATTTTTTTTGTATTTACTCTTAGCGCTATCCCATTTGTTTTTTGAAAAATCACTTGCTAAATCAGCATCAGAGGAAAAGAAAAAACCTAATTTTCCTAAAGCTGATTTAGTGCCTTTTGTTTGAAACTTCAACTGAAACTCACTAAAATCCGCACTCGTCCCATGATAAACCACTAACGGCTCACCACGCTCATCAACGACTTTGCTATCGCCGAACCACTCTTTAAAGTTCTTTTCTCTGCTCTTTTTATCAATTCCCTTGACATCCAAACTATCTTTCGATATAATGTCATCACTAGCACGCGTTTTTCCTGAGTCGGCAACGACTGCTGGAGTCACACGCTCTAAGCGTGAACCAGCGTGCTTAAAATATAATAAATCTTCTTCTCTGCTCTTTATATATCTCTCTAGCTTATACTCCGCCACCGGAAAAAATGTAGTATTTACCAAGCGACCTTTATCATCTAAAACAAACCCTGTTAAATTTACAACTTTATCTCTGTTTTTCTCTCGCATAGGCTTGTAAAAAACTTTCTGAAGCTTCCCTTCATAAGTCTCCTGAACAACAAACAGAGGATCTTCAAGGGCGGATATTAATCCGCCGCTCCATCTCATTCTATCTTCATTATGGGTATTGTCTTTAAAGTGCTTAAAAGCACCGAGCATATTTATTTTTACTTCACCAATGGGAGTTGATAAAATCGCTTCATCTCTATTGATTTTATTTTTAAAAAGTGTTTGAAATTTACTATAAGAAGTAAAATATCTAGGAACCCTCTCTAATCCTTCGGCTTTAAACGCCTCATAATCAATTTTGCCGCTCTCGTTCAAATATCTTTCTTCAAGGGCAATCGCCATATCAAAAACTCCATCTCCGCCATAATAAGAGGCGCCAAGAGCAAAACCCTCTCTTGCTTGAATAGCGTGTTGAAGTTCATGCAGTAAAACAAGCATAGCATCCCTGTTAGAATCTGCAAAAACCTCAATACGGTTATTTGCTATATCAAAACTACCGCTCTTCATTCCACGACCGGCAGAGGAGATATTTACTGAAATATCAATATCTTTAAATTCAGGATAATTCTCAAAAAGAGCAGGGGAGTCAACCGCATCATACAAACGGCAGATCGGAAGAGCGT
>JAUPLZ010000353.1 GCA_030836705.1 Campylobacterota bacterium | reverse complement strand
TGCAAGTTGTGCGAAACAAGATTAAATCCAATCAACTTCTCTAAGCATGTAGATATTAGGAGTAGCGTGGTTTCGGACTGGAGTTCGATCCTCCACAGCTCCACCATTCCGCAATCTAACATAATCCAAACAAGTCTTTAAAACTCCCTAAAATACGAACTTTTTAATCATCTTTTAATCTAATATTGTCTAAACTAATCTTATTGAATGTACCACCAAAAGGTACATTTTACAGTACATTTTAATTTTGAGCAAAAAAGTACCTCTCAAAATGTACCATTAAAGGATTTGATTTGTCTAAGCTACAAGCAGTTACATTAAAGAGCATAAAGCCAAAAGAGAAGCCCTACACCCTAAATGACGGGAACGGCTTATCATTACTTGTTAAAACGGACGGCAGTAAATTATGGGAATTTAGATATACAAGCCCGACAATGCTAAAAAGAAAAAAAACATCATTTGGTAATTATCCTGATGTACCTTTGACAAAAGCAAGAGACAAAGCAAAAGAATACAGAGAACTTATAGCTCAAGGTATCGACCCGATAGAATACAAAAGAGAGACAAAGCAAAAGATACAATCAGAGCAAAAAGGCTTATTTGATAAAGTTGTAGATGAGTGGTTTGTCAAGCAAAAAAAGGAACTTGCACATAGTACCTACATACGAAAGGTAGGGCAGTTTGAAAATGATGTAAAGCCATTTTTTAAAGGCAGATTAATATCAACTATCAAACACCCAGAGATTGTCAAACTTCTTGAAATGAAAGCTATAAAAGCCCCTGAAAGTGCAAGCAGGTTAATGCAGTATCTTAACAACTTATGGCAGTTTGCTACTATGAAAGGCTATTGCGAATTTAACATCATTGCAAATATTCATAAAAAAACTATTCTTACTCCACAAAAAAAGAAAAACTATCCAAAGATAACAGACCCAGAAACGCTCAAAGAACTCATCAAGGCTATTTATACCTATAAAGGGGATTACAGCACAAAGAACGCTTTAAAATTAGTTTTACACTTACCTTTAAGAGCTGATAACTTAGTTAATCTCAAATGGGAACAGATAGACCTTGATAAAAAGCTTCTTACTATTCCACGCTCACTAATGAAAGCCAAAGATGCAAATATGCCAGACTTTACAATGCCGCTTACTCATCAAGTTATAGAGATACTTCAAGAGCAGAAACTTTTTACAAGTGGTACATTTGTATTTAAAACAAGCGGTTACGCTGATGTACCAATAAACCCAGAAACCCCGAACAGAGCTTTACAAAGGATGGGTTTTAACGATGAGGCAAAAGGCAGAAAAACAAGGTTACACGGTTTTAGAGGTACATTTAGAAGTTTGGCAGATACTTATCAATCAGAGCATAATGTTAGCTATGAAGCCAAAGAGAGAGCCTTAGACCACTTACCAAAAAATGCAGTAGAGAGAGCATATACACATAGAGCGGATTATATAAAAGAACTTGAACAGCTAATGCAGTGGTGGAGTGATTATCTTGAAAATTTAATGAGTGGGGAGGCGGTAAGATGAGTGATAAATGCTCACAAATAGAGGCATCTAAAATATTAGGCATATCAAAACAATACATAAATAATCTTATAGGAAGAGGAAAAATACAGAGATACGATAATAAAGAGGTAAGCTTAGATGAAATAAAAAATTTTATCTACAAGGCTCCAAGATTAACAAAAGAAGAAAAAGCCATTATAAGATTAGAATTGACAAAACAAAAGCACTATGAAGCGTGGAACTTAAAAAATATTACAGCTAATAAATTTACAGATTTTATAATAGATAAATTTTTTATATTTTTTAGTACTTACAGTAATGATGAAATAATAAAAAAATTATCTACTATTAGTGGGTTAATTTACTATTATCAATATTCATATGAAAGCAAACCTGCCAAAAAAATAATGGATAAAAATAGCAATAAAATCAGAACAGATAAAAAAACTATTAAAGATGCAACTGACAAACTTTTAAATTTGTTAGATGACCGTTTTAATGAAAAATCTAAACAAGCTAAATTAATAACAGCTATTAAAGATTTACAAAAAAATCCTTATGATTATATTTATCTGCCGAAAGATTTGCAAGATATTAGAATAACAAAAATCACCCTAGCTGAGAATTTAAAATTGATAACACTTCCAAAAAATTCAAGATTAAAAAGAAAAAATGAAAAAAATCCTCACTTCAATAAAATAGATAAAATCTTAGAAGCACTACCTTTTGAAAATACAAATTTATCAAAGTAAACAAAACACAAATTTTAGGCTTAAACATTTGAAATCATTACTAGAATGAGTGTGTACAGAAAATAAATAGACTTACATAATCTAATTAGCTATTAGAGAGTGTAAGCAAATAAAATATAAACCGCTTATGCTGGATAAGTACTTAACCCCTTTTTTAATTGTAGGTAACAGTTATAGAGGATTTTTCAATGCAAACACCAAAATATCTTAGAGCTAAAGAAATGGCTAAATACTTGAATATCGGACTTAGTACCGTTTGGCTATACGCTAAACAAGGAAAGCTCACACCAAAGAAATTAAGCGACCGTGTAACACTTTTTAGTGTAGATGAAGCGGATAAGCTTATCAATGGTTTTGAGGTAGCTTAATATGAAGTTATCCAAAAGAATAGAGAGCATTGTATCTCTCACGGTAGAAGATTTTTATAACAGCGGTTACAGCATAAACCAAAGTACCAAAAGTTTAAAAAGTTGGTTAGTTGGCGAAATGCTCTCAGTTGAAAACATAGAGGATTTATACACTTATCAAATATCTATTTTGATACTTGATAAACTAAAGAGCCTTGACATTGTAGATATCGGTTTTGTAATGGAGCTTATGGCTTCAAACTTTAAGCCGATAGATAACGATTTTTCTTTTAGTGATTTTGATGAGGTGGTATTATGATTAAGAACATATCTTTAAATAATACAGAAAAAAAGATTTTATCACTTGCATTAAAAAATGATGATAGAGTACAAACTCACTACTCAAAAGAGTTGTTTAATTGTCATTATCTGCCAGATATAATACAGCATATTAGAAGAAAATTTGAGTCTTTTTTTGATGTTGCAGATGGTACTGAAATATTATCAACTGAAACGCACACCGTCTTAAAAATAGATGGAAGCACGGCACGAATAGGAATATACAGAATTAATTCTGCCTATAAACAGAGGGTGGCAGAATTATTGAAAGTTATTAGCAAAGAATAGAGAGGCAAAAGCCTCTTTAAGCTTGAAAAAAACACCCCTTACAATAAAGTCTAATGTAGTCTACACATTAAGCTACTTTTTGAGGGGTGCAACCTCAACCGCCCACGATAGGCACGGGCTTAGAGATACATAACAAATATCACTTTAAGAATTGAACTTCTTAATAGGTATAAAAAGAGAGCATAAAAACACTATGAATATCTTATCAGAACTTGAAGATTTTATCAACGAATTTAACCAAAATAATTATGAAGATTTTGCCATAGACAGCATAAGAATTGAATTTCAAAAACAGCATAAAATAGAGAGTTTAAAAGCCATAGGCAAATGGAATAAAATCAATGCCAAAGATAAGCGAATAATGGCGAAATTAAAAAAGAGGCTCACAGCTGATGAGATTACAACCGCTTACCAATTAGAGCGTGAGAATATCTACTATTACAACTCATCTACACCGCCAAAATACAATCAAGCTACTTTAGTAATATTTGGTATGAAGCAATACCATAAAGACCCTCCCCCGTATGAACTCACAAACAGACTTTTAAATATTTTATCGTTTGGCACTTCTAAAATAAATATGAATATTGATATTTGCTCCGACACCAAACACCGCCCGAACATAGAAGCACTTAAAAGATTTTTTGAAATAAAGCAGTACATTACAAAAGATGGATTGTTTACAGATACTTATTACATCAACCGCCCAGATATACCAATGATAGAAAAAATCATCATTTACAATAAGCAAGTAAAAAATAGTTTGGCTTTTATGGTTTGGCGGATAGAAGCAAAAGTTATTATTCCAAACTTTAGAGTTTTAGCTTTACCGCTTCACGAACTCAAAGAAGTTACAGACATAGCAAGGGGGAACTAATGAGTAAAGAAGATGTAATTAAAAAGATAAAAGAGATAATTGCAAAAGATAAACGCTTCAATAGTGTAGATGTAAAAGTAATCTTCAAACAAAAAAACTCATAGGTACTATAAAAGCTCTTTTTGTACCACGGGTAATGCAAGCCTCATTTTCTCTTTAATTATCATTTTTCAAAAGTAGGTTAAGTGTTATAATTTATGCTTATGTAATAGTGCTTCAAGCCATTAACCAATTAACCAAAGCATATTAACTAATCGAATATAATTAACCAAAGGCTTATATCTGCCCTACAAGACACGAACTCATTTTAAGTGATGGGTTTTACCATAGTCGACCTTATAAGATAGGCATAAATACTTTACGAAATTTGCAAAAGGTACTTTAAGCATAAAGCAAACTTATGAGGGGGCAACTCCCGAAACTTGCTTGATTTTAAAATCTTTATAAACCGAACAAGATATAAAATAACTACAAAAGACGATAAGGTTATACTAATGATAATACGATTTTAAATAAATGTTTGGTAGAATTAAATCTACAAACTACGATTATAGAAGTTAAGAAATTTTTAAGCGATTACAAAAAGGTACATTTTACGGTACATTTTGAAATCAGCGAGACCATAAAAGCCATACTTATAGGCTTTAAACAGACCTCACACGGTAGACCACAGCTCCACCAAATTTTATTCTAAAATATTATAAACAATCTCAGTCTTAAATTTTATCTGTTTTATCTCCGCAACACTTAAATTCTCGATTTGCATATTTAAAAGATCATTTTTTGTT
>JAUPLZ010000352.1 GCA_030836705.1 Campylobacterota bacterium | reverse complement strand
ATCATAGGCAGTATCCCAAAAACAAATAGCAATACGCCTGTTCCTAGTGTTATTATTTTTAGATTTGAAAGCTCTGCGTTTAGATTGTTTATCGTTGCATCAAAATTATCATTTTTTGTTTTTATTACCGCAGGAAAGAACTCTCTTGATTTTTCGGCTAGCGGAGTGGCGTTTTTTTTGTATTCAAGATATGTTTTGCTAAGAACCTCCGGAGTTTTATCGACATTTTTTAAAGAACCAACTATTTCATGGGCATAATCTATAAAAGCCATTGTCGTTGTTTTGGCGTTTTTGATTGCCAAAAGCTCTTCGCTGTCTTGTGTTGTTTTTTCAAGTAGCGTAAATTTGTCTGCTATCTCTTTTGATTTTTCTTCTATTGATTGTAGATTTTTCTCATAGTTGCTTCCTAAAAAAATATCCCTAGTGCATCTGCTTACATAATTCATATCTTTTTCAATTTCAAGAGTATAAATCTTCCCCGCCGCATCTTTGTCTTTGAATTGAATAAACTGACCGTAGACATTGTTTAAAGCCAATGTTATAACAACTATGGCAATTATAGTAATGAGTAAAATAGAAAAAATTGCGCCGTTTGTTTTTGCTTTTATAGAGATATTTGTTATTTTTGAAAACATACCAATCCTTTTTTATCTAAAATTGTCGAATACAATCGGGGCTTCTATTTCCATGCTTTTTACAAGAGCTATAGCCTGCTGTAAATCATCTATCGATTTTGCTTTAACCCTTATATCATCGCCTTGAATTGCTGTTTGGACTTTTATTTTTGACTCTTTTATTTTTGCGATAATATCTTTTGCGTCTTTTTGTGAAAGAGTGTCTTTGATTGTGATTATGATTTTGGTCTTTCCTTGACCTACTGTCTGGTATTCGCCTTTTTCAAATGCCACGGGAGGAATGTTTCTTTTTATCGCTTTTGCAAGCAAAATGTCATAAATCGCCTCAACTTTATTGCTGCTGTCGCTTATAATTGTTATTGTTTTGTTTTTTTCGCTATGCTCAATGTCTTTTGTGCTGTCTTTAAAATCATATCTAGTTTCGACCTCTTTTTTTGATTGCTCTAGGACATTTTTTAGCTCGCCGATATCAACTTTTGCAGATATGTCAAAACTGTGTTCTTTAGCCATTTTTCAGCCTTTTTGCTTTTTTGTTTATTTTATAACTTTTTAGCTCTTAATTAAATTAAAGACTACCCATGCGTAACTCATTTGTAATTGGTTTTTGGTATTGTTTTTGTTATGAAAAATATAATTTTTAACAACTACCAAATATTAGTATCGGTAATTATTTTTATTTTTATACTCGCAATAAATATTCCTTTTTATAAAGCAGTGACACTTTTGCTGGAGCTTATTGTCGTGATGGAAGTAGTAAAAATGGTGACTGATTTTATTGAAAAAAGAAAACTAAGACTTCGCTATGTAATAGATATTTTTATTATTTTCTTAATACGAGATGCCGTCATATTGATAACTCAGCCGGTAAAGCAAGAAAGAGAGATTTTGTTTTTGCTTTTTGTAATTTTTGTCTTTTTTATCTTTAGAATTTTAGCTCTTATGTACAGCCCGTCGCTTTTTTTATCAAGAAAAACAAAAATTCCAGAGTAGGGTGTGTTAAAATTCACAAAAAAGCCAAGGCTAGAGTGAATGTTTTTACCTACAACAAAAGAAGAGATGCAAAAAAGAGGATGGCAGCAGTGCGATGTCATCTTGATAACCGGCGATGCTTATATCGACAGCCCTTATATGGGTGTTGCGGTTGTGGGAAGAATACTAGAGAGTGCCGGTTATCGTGTCGGGATTATCGGACAGCCTGATGTAGATAGCGATAGCGATATCAAGCGACTTGGCGAACCGTTGCTTTATTGGGGTGTAAGCGGCGGAAGCGTTGATTCGATGGTTTCAAACTACACTGCAAATAAAAAGTTTAGAAATAGCGATGACTATACGCCGGGCGGAGTTAACAACAAAAGACCGGATAGAGCCGCTCTTGTATACTGCAATCTCATTAGAAGATATTTCAAAGATACCGTACCGATAGTTTTAGGCGGTATAGAGGCTAGCTTGCGCCGTATTACGCATTATGATTTTTGGTCAAATAAATTAAGAAAACCGATACTTTTTGACGCAAAAGCAGATGTTTTGATATACGGCATGGGCGAAAGAGCGCTTTTAAAACTGAGTGAAGCGTATAAAAATGGCACAGATATAAGAGATATTTGCGGTATTTGCTATGTTGCAAAAGAGCCAAAAAGCGAATATATACAGCTGCCAAGCCACGAAGAGGCACTAAAAGATAAAAATAAATTTATTGATTTGTTTGAGTTTTTTTATCATAACAATGATCCGCTAACCGCAAAAGGTCTGTGTGAAAAGGTGGATGATAGATATCTCGTGCAAAACCCGCCGTGTGATTTTCTAAGCGAAAAAGAGATGGATGAAATAGCCGGACTTCATTATGAGAGAGATTTGCACCCTTATCACCAAAAAGAGGGCAAGGTAAAATGCCTTGAGACTATAAAATTTTCGATTTTGACACACCACGGCTGCTGGGGCGAGTGTAATTTTTGCGCTATCGGGGTTCATCAGGGTCAAACAATAAGAACAAGAAGCGAAGAGTCGATAGTAAAAGAGGCT
>JAUPLZ010000039.1 GCA_030836705.1 Campylobacterota bacterium | reverse complement strand
TATATTCATATAACACTGGCAATATAGATGAGTGAAAGTCGCCCATAATAGAAACTAAGGTCATTTGTTAATACCAAATTGCTCAAGCTCTTCATCGGTTATTTCTATGATTAGCTTATCACTTTTACCGATTTGAATCTCGTACAAATCATCAAAAAAGCGGGTTTGAGAAAGATATGCGATGTTATAACGCTCTTTGCTATTTTTTTGCACCACCCCTAAAATCCCAAGAACCTCACTTCTTGTTATATGTTTACGGATAATACTGATATTTTCAAGTAAAACAGTTGTTGTTTGCGTTTGAAAATATATAACTATCTTATCATTGGATTTTCTATTTTTGAACCAATTCCATAAAACAGTTACCATTGTGATAGTTGCAAAAACTATAGTGATTTTATCTAATATACTTATCGTACTATCTATGGTTTCCATTTTTTTCCTTGATTTTGCGTGTTTAACAAAATGGTATCAAAGCGTCTATTAAAAAACCTCTATCAACCAAGCATTTGCCTATATGCTTCTATCGCTTCTTTAGACATATTTTTGATATTTTTAAGTTCGGATTCTATGTCGATTGTTAGCATATACTCTTTTATAAGCTTAGTAACCAGACGAGACTGTTGCAAATCTCTATCCCGCTTCATAGGCTCTCTATATGATTGGACACTCAGCCATAGTTTATATACGGCATATTCCAAAGGATTTATAGTCGTGATAAAAGCACATTTACCGCTATCTCCGATAAGTAGCTGCTTATGCAGTTTTGAACTCTCTATCCATTTTATACCATCTAGTATAATTTCTCTGACCCCGCTAAATGATTCATTATCGGCTTTCATTCTCATTGGATTAAGAAGCTCTACTACCACTTCATCTTTATTGACAAATCTATAAAAAGCTTCTTCACTCTCCTTAAAAGTGTTGTCTATCTCCAGAAGTATGCCCTTTAATGTTCTGTTTGGAATCTTCTCTTTAAAAGCTATTGAGACTTTTTTATCTCTTTTGTTCAATATGTCTATATCAAATGTGGCTAGGTGTTGATTTTCAATAAAAACACCGCAGTAAGCTTCATAGGCATATAAACTATTTGTTCCTATTACTACAACTTTGTCGTCAAGCCCGAGTTCATTTAATCTTCTAAAAAGATTTATCAGCACATTAGGTACCCTTGATATCTTAGTGAACTTGCTTATCTTCTCTTGTCTCTCAAGCACTATTTTGCTCTCTTTTATGCTTTTTTTTAGCTCCGCTTTTTGAGTACGAAATAAGTCATAAATCGCTTCTGTTTCACCGCTCCTAACACCGAGCGACTTTCGTTTTTTGGTATCAAAACACTCTCTAAAGAGATACTCTTTGTCTTTTACCTTTTGCCACCCCATCCTGTATCTAAAAGATTTATCGTATCTCTTCTTTTTAGATATATAGCTTTTATATATCAATTCGGTGTTAATATAAGTTTTTCTCTGCTCATCACTATAAGGTATAAATTCAAAGCCCATATATCCCAACTTTGTGTTATTTCTTAAATTATACTATTTTTTAGTAAAAATGGGCATTTATAGTATAAATTAAATTTTTGCACTATTTTATTTCCATATTTTTTAAAAGTAGCCATTCAAAAATATTGATAATTTTTATCTCTATACCTTCAAATACAACATCTTGACTACTATCTAGTGTTAAAACAATAAGATCTATTTGATTTGAGACATGCAATTCTTCTTTTGCTTTTACCAAAGCTCTAAGCTCTCTTTTGTATGTTTTTTCATCTTTGATGGAGTAGCTTACTTGCACAAGATGGGTTATGCATTCTCTATCTTTTACTAAAAAATCGACCTCATAGTTTTGCGCTGTTTTAAAGTAGTAAATCTCATCTTGTTCTCTTTTAAGCTCTAAAAAAACTATATTTTCGAGCATATCGCCTAGCTTTTTTCCTACTGCAAAAGAGACTCTTTGAGAGAGACCTGTGTCTATAGAGTATATTTTTTTTGGATTGCTTATCTGTTTTTTACAAGACCAATCAAAAAGCGGCAATGCGTCAATCACAAAAGTATTTTGCAAATACTCAAAATAGCGGTTTGCCAAATCAAAAGAGACGCCTAGATGGTTTTTAATCTTAGTAATAGAGATCTGATTTGATGTAGATGACAGCAAAAAGATAGCCATCTGCTCAAGTGCCAAAAAATTGTCAAGCTTGTATCTTGCAACAATATCTCTTAAAAGAATAGAATCAAAATAGTTTTTTAACTCACTGCTCTTGAGCTCGACATCATCTGTCAAAACAACCTTTGGAAAACCGCCAAACTCTATGTACTCTTCGAAATATCTCTCTATTGCTTGGTATTGCGAGAGAAGCTCATAAGGTGTTTTAACCGTCATATTTTTAAAAGATAAAAACTCTTTAAAGCTAAGCGGCGAGACCAGCACATCAAGATACCTTCCGCTGAGTGCCGTACCTATCTCACGGCTTAAGAGTTTTGAATTTGAACCAGCTGCATAGAGGTAAGAGCTTTGAAGCTCATACTCTTTTAAAAGCCACTTTTCAAAGTTATCTATATTTTGAATCTCATCTAAAAATATATAAGGTTTTTTATCCGGATTTATATAGTAGCGATATGCTTTTTTTATCTCCTCTAGCAGATTTAATGAAAGATCTGAAGCAAAACGAGGATCTTCAAGGTTTACAAAAAGTATCTCCTCTTTTGAGACACCATTTTTTAAAAGCATTTTGATATGGTTAAGAAGTATGGTGGACTTTCCGCTTCTTCTAACCCCTTTTACAAAAAGAATCTCATGAGAGTTAGATTTGCGAAGCACTTCATCTTCATACTCTTTGCGTAAAAAACTATCTTTAAACGGTTTTGACCAGCAATTCCACTCATTGAGCACTTCAAGTATCTCTTCTTTATTCATTTTTGCTCTTTTTGTGTTTTATATCTACTAATTTTATCATAAAAACAGTAGATATGTTGAGTAATTTCATAATATTATTGTTTTATTTATACTACAACTTCACAAAGCAACCAACCAAAAGGAAGATTCATAATAGACCAAAAGGTAGTTTCCTCTTCTTTTTCTACATAACCTCTACTTGTTTTAATCTTGATTTTTCTTATGCCATCAACCGTCACTGCTCTAGCTCCGCTATACTTACCGACTTTAAGCAAAAACTGATTTATACTTGGAGTAAAATTTTCATATTTCGTCACAAAGCCGTTTAATAAAGACTTTCTTGTAAACTCATCCGTGTGATGGTTAAACTGTGACTTAAAGAGTGGCAGATAATGGTCATTACAGCTTTTCATAATTTTTTCAAAATCAAGTTCTTCTTTGATGGTAACTTGAGTTTGAAACTCACTTCCATGAAATATGGCTTGAACTCTAATTGGTATCCCACTTCTATCAAAATTTCTCTTTTTATTAACAGCTTCACCTATAAAAGTCATCTGTTTCAAAGGATTTGCATCTGCTATAGAAAAATTTTTAAATAGGTTTTCTTTCGTAGGTTTAAGCATCAAATCTTCAACTCTTTTGTATCTCTCCTCTTTTGAACCATTTTTTTCTTCTCTAAAAAGTTCTTCTTGAAATGCGGTAGAAATAGAACCCTTGAGTGAACTACCAAGCAATATCGGTTTGTGGCTATTTGGTGCAATGTATGTTTTAGCAATTGTAAAAGTGTTGAAGACTTTCTTGCCATCACCCTCTTTTTGCATTACTCTGCCTATGCCTTTGTAGTAATCGTTTGCGACCTCAGTTCTAACGCTTATCTTTTGAAAAGCTATCTTTTTGCCTATTTCTTTATTTGCTGCTATGAATCCATAAAGTTTAAATCTTGCATCATAAGAGGTCTCAGACACAATCTTATTAAATTCCACCTTTTTTGCTGTATCTAAATTTGCAAAAAAATCCATTTCATCAAAGACATACATAACATCTTTCTCTGCTACCTTACCCTCAGATTGTTTGCTTATCTCTTTGTCTATAACATAGTTGAGTGGTTCATAATCTTCACCCGTACCTATATGAATCGGGCTTAAGGCTGTTAATTTTAGCTTCAATGTTTTCATAAATTTATCTCCTGAATGGGAATAACTATTGCATAGCCCTGATGGACAGTACTCTCATGCATGGAATGCCCTTTAATAGCTTTACCGATATATGATTGAGTGTAAATAGTATCAAAAACTACTATCGCTCCGCTATTTGCCAAAAGAAGTGGCTTTTTAAATGGATTGGCATTGGCTAACTCCGCTCCATGTTTACCAAATCTCGTAAATGGCTCATAATAACTATTTTTGATATTTTGCCCCTCTAAAACTGCTGGACTTAATGTCATACATGTTTTTGAATTTTGAGAAATTTTTATCTCTTCAAAATCACTAAACTCAAAAAAACCTTTACCGATACTTGCATTTTTGCCAAACCCCATCTGCGAGACTGTACTAAGCGATTTTGCAAGTTCATCAAGAGTGAAGTTATCGCCAAGTAAAAAATAGAGGTCTTTTTGACTTATCACACTTTCTCTTTCACTATAGGGAGAAAATACACCACTATCATCAGTAGTAAAAGTTTTGTAGTTAAGAGAATTCTTTACCGTTGCTAAAGTATGCATAAAGTTTTTAGCATCCTCATCGTTAAGAGCTTTATTGAACTCTCCATTTTGAAGCTGTGCTAAAGTAAGCCAAATTTTTTTGCGATTTACTTTTTTATCATCACTATTTTCACCTAAAAAGACGCTTGGCAGAGATGGTTTTGGAAGAAATCCTTTTGCAAAACCATCAGATACTACTAAAAATGGAGATAAGTCGTAATGAGATAGTAAACTTTCCAATTTTTCATTTCCAAATGTATATCTTATAGCCCAACATATTTGTCCAAAAAGTGTATCGCCTTTTAAGGCAGTAGCAAAATTTGAAGTTGGCATGAGTGTGGTTTTATATAATCTCATAGTTATTTCCACTCTTTGTTTGTAAATGTAACCCTTCCGTAACCTCTGCTTCCATTGCCGCCTAGATAGTCATTTTCTACTAATTCAAGCCCTTTTTCAACCATTGATTTTAAAGCACTCTCGTCGTCGCCATTAAGTACTTTTAATTTGATATTGAAGTTAAATTTTACACCGGCTGGAACTCTTTCAGTTTGTCTTGGGTGTTGCGCAGTTCCACTTTTTCTGTCAATAACATTTTCATATTTAGCTTCACTTGTTTTTAAACCCTCGTCTATTAATGAGCAATCTCCAACGCTAATTCTTGTAATACCAAAAGCTTCTGCATCCTCACCGCTTGTACCAAAAAGCTTAATAAGATTTTCAGCAGCTATTTTTTTAGCTTTATCATTAAATATAGCATCTTTGAGAAGTTTAGGGCTAAATGGCTTACCATCGCCGATTCCAACTAGACCTAAATTCCACTCCAATAAACTTCTCATTTTTCCCTTCAAACTGCTCCCAGGGATATACGGTTTATTTGTGTTTATGTCCTTGATAACTTGATTGTCAATTCCTCCGATTTTCATCGTGTCATCACCACCACCTATATGAAGTCCACTCAAAAGTTCTATCTGTCCATTTAATGTTAATATTTTCATTTTAATCTCTCCCTTTAAAAAATCCTAATACTGCTTCAAAAAATAATTTAAATACCTTTAAATCATCAACTGTTTTTACCTGCTCAATACACTTGTTTAACATTGTTTGGAATTCAATAGTTACTACCTTTCTTGAAACTCCATAGGCAACTTTTGAATTTAACATTTTCACAAACGGCAAAACATTGCTCCAAGCTTCATTTTGTGCTTTTTGTTCCAATTCTAAAACTTTGTCATAAAAATTTCTTGCTTGTGTTTTTTTAGTTCCGCTTATTGCTTCAGCCCATTTTTGTGCAGTTGTATCAAAAAGATTTTCATCTTCATTGTAATTTAGTTCTAAAGGCATATCAAACTTTGGCTTATCAAAACCTCCACTTCTTTGTTGCCCTTGATTACCGTTTGGTCTATTATTGTTAAAACCGCCACTTCTATTTTGGTTATTGCCTTGATACGCCATTTTAATCTCTCCTCTTGTATATAAATTCAGATATTTTCATTTTTGCTTCTTTTGGGTATTTTTCTATCATCTTATCTACAACGGTAAGAAGTGAGATAGACCCCTTATCCATATTTCGATTGAAACTGTAATTGAGCTTTGATTTCCAAAGAGTCGAAGCTATATCACCATTATATTTCACTTTTTTACTCATCCCCACAAACTCAAGCAGTCTATAAGTAAATGCTGTATTGACATTGGCATTTTCTAGCTCTTCAAAGAGTCCCAAATCATCCAAATAATCATCCCATTTCACACTCTCATCAAAAATACTAATGCCATCTTTGCCTTCAAGTGCTTTTGCATCTTCTAGTGCCTCTTCGCTAAGATGCGCTACATAGTTAATAGGCTTAGAAGATTTGAACATCACTCCGCCCATGGAAACAGTAAGTTCACTTCCTGATACAAAAGCTAAAAACTCTGCCCTTATCTCTTTTGCAATTTCTATGACTTCATCCCATGCACCTATGATAAAAAAGTCATCCCCGCCTGCAAAAACAGTGTAGAGATTTTTACCATCCATCATCTGCGAAACTTTTACACTAAAGAAGTAGTCGATAAGGCGTGAGACGAAGTTAAATTTTGCAAAAGAGTCTATGATTGGCAATTTTGTTTTTTCATCTTGTTTAGATAGAAATTTTCCCATGTTGTCCACATCGCCCTTGAGGCTCATAAGTGCTTTTACGCCGACACTGTCGCCACCGCAACTCTCAAGTGCTAGTTCTGCAAACTCCTCAACTCTTTTCTCATGTTCTGAGAATTTTACATAAGATTTAAGCGCCCATTTTGCGTATCCTCGAAAGGTTTCATCATTAGTAATGTCATAAACGATTTCGCTATCAACATTTATAAAACTTTTAAATTCCACTGCATAATCTTTATAAATTGGCACTTCGCCTTTGGTGTTGGCTATAATCTGGATCGACTCTGCTTTTGCAAGTTTTTCGCCTAGTTTTATAAAGATATTGCAAAATTCACATGCAGTATCGCTGTTTGTATTATTTTTAAAGCGTTTGTTACATGTTTTGCAGAGATGCGCATTGTCTTTTGTCTCTATCTCAAACACTGCTTTTTGACTTGTAAGATTGAACTTTTTATATTTGCTAAGCTCTATCTGTTTTGCTAGTCTCTCACGCAGCTGTTGAAACTTTCCGCTTGTAAAATCATTTGCACTCGCTTCAATATAGCTGATACCCATGCCGCTTTGTCCAAAGGTATTTGTTAAAAACCACTCATTAAGCTCTTTTTGGATCTGTTGAAGCTTCTCTTGTGTCTCTTGTGTATTTGCAGCAAGTATCTCAAACTTTCCTGCATTGTCACTTACTATACTAAGCTTACTAAGTCCTAGCTTTTTACAGATATCAAGCGCAACTACTTTGATAAAAATCTGGATAAATGCCGATTTTCCTCTTAAAATTTTTGCTGCTTTTTCTGTTGGAAGATTTTCAAAAATAAAGTTTTGAATCCCAAAAAAGTCACCTGCAATAAGAATAAATTTTTCTTTGTCATAGCTTTTTATACTCTCTAGCTCCATGTCATTTTCATGGTATTTGGCTAAAGCCGAAGTAAAAGCTGCAGTTGTTTTTAGGTGGTCATAAAGTGGTATATTTGCTTTTGTACCATAAGTAGAACTTGGAATAAATGAGGTGTATTTTCTAAGTAAAAAATCGAGACCATTTTCAAAATTTGCCTTAGGTCGCTCTTGAAGTTTTGCTATATCTTTTAAAAACGCCTCATAAAGTTTTGCATATACCTCTTTGGTAAGTTTTTCATGTTTGGTCGGATAGATGCTTTTGCTTGAAAACTTCTCAAGTGCAAAAATTTTACTCTCATCAAAAAAGTTATCAAGTGGCACTTCATAGTATTTTAGATTTTCTTTTTGTCTATCATCTGCATTATTATATTTCTCAAAAGCCTCTCGTTCAAAACCACTCGCAACACGATCTGCAATAGCAACTATCCACTCTTTTGGTGTTGATGGTTTATGATGTTTTGAACTAATGTTTTCGAAACTCTCACTGCCTATCATAGTTTCCACAAAACTTTTTTGGATTTGTTTACCAACAATACCTTTTAAAAATTCTGCTGTATGTGCTGCATGTTGATGAGTAAAGTATCCTTTATCCTCCAAAAATGGGCAATAAGCACTCAGTTCGTAGCTTTTATCAGGCAAAATTTCACCGCTTCTTTGACGAAACTTACCGATATCATGCAGCAACCCTGCAAGTGCCAAACTCTCTACTTCATTCACTCTCTCCTCCTTTATTTGGTATAACTTTTATCTTTCCTAGCCCAAAAACAGTTTGCTTCCCAACCCCTATGAGTTCGCCTACTTTTAGCACCTCGTAGCACTCTTTGTTTAAGTTTTTTATCTTCATTTTGCCCATCAAGCCTCCCATATTCATGGTTGTTTTTTGACGGTTGCTTTGTCTTGTCAGCTCTACAAATTGAAGCTCTTTTTGTATAATTTCGCCCTCTATGGGATAAGCAAACCGTTTGTACTCTCGCCCTAGCAGTTTCATTTGTCTTTGATAAATAGAGTTAATAATATCACTAAGCTCTATTTGATCAC
>JAUPLZ010000351.1 GCA_030836705.1 Campylobacterota bacterium | reverse complement strand
ACATGGTATGGGACAATGAAGTCTCACTAAGCGGTGCAGCCGGAACCGGTAAAACATACCTCACCACAAAATTAGTCAAAAAACTAAAAGAAAAGTACCATGTCACTATCACCGCACCAACACACAAAGCCCTTCAAGTACTTAGGCAAAATCTCATAAATGATGAGATTGAAAATGTAGATACAAAAACTTTGCAATCTTTTTTAAATCTACGACTTACTACAGATTTTGACAAAGGGATACAAAAATTTGAACCGATTAAAAAATCAAAAGATAATGATGAATCAAGAACGGATATTCTCATCGTGGATGAAAGTTCGATGATTGGTCAAGATTTGTATGATTTTATTATCAAAGCGATTGAAAAAGGGAGAATCAAAGCAGTTCTTTTTGTCGGGGATGAACACCAGTTGCTTCCAATTGATTCTTTAGATAACAAGATTTTTGAAGTACGCAACAAATACAAACTCGAAAAAATAGTTAGACAAGCTCAGGGAAGTTATATCATCACTATGGCGACAAAAGCAAGAAATATCATTCAATCTAAAAATTACATCTCTATAAAAGAGTTTTTTGATGATGCCGCATTTAAAGATAAGGTGCAGTTTTTTAGCACTACCCAAAGCTTTTATGATGATTTTTGCACACCGCAGACTTGGGCAAAACAAGATAAAGTTATCGCAAGTTTTACAAATAATGATGTCGATGCGCATAACAGAGTCATTCGCCAAAGATATTGGGAGGCTCAAAACATAAGAGAGATTCCAACACTTTTAAAAGGTGATAAAGTGATTTTTCAACAAGCAAACATCATAAATGAAAAGGTTGTTCACCAAAATAGCGATATAGTAGAACTTTCAAGCGCTACAAAAATATTTGAAGAAAATATGCAGATTTATTTTTGGGATTGCAGAGATTTAAACAACAAGCCATTTAAAGTGATCGATCCAAGCTCAAATGAGAGATTTAAAAACATTTTGAACAAACTTGCTCAAGATGCAAAGAGCGAAAACTACCATGAGGTTCGCACACAAAAATGGAAATTTTTCTTTACACTCAAAGAATTTTTTATTGATGTAAAATATATTTACGCATCTACCATACACAAACTTCAAGGAAGCACTTATGAGACTGTGTATATAGACTTAAGCAGTATTGAAAACATGAATGACAAAGATTTGATGTTTAGACTTTTGTATGTAGCACTCACAAGAGCGTCTCAGACTATCAAAGTGCTATTACCTGGAAATGAAGACAACTCACTGGCTGAGTATCAAAACACTATTTTAAACTCCATTGATGGACAGTTTAAAATGTTTGGAATTGATTTATAAATGTTTTTATTTAGACAAAATATGACTATTAAAAATCATACAATATGATTTAGAAAGTTAAAATTTAGATAAAATATTAAAACTTAAAGGAAAAATGTAAATGAGCAATAAAATAGGATTCAATAACTTCAAAGCATTTGGTTCACAAATGCAGTACTTTTCACAAAAACCTATTACCTTGATATATGGTCCAAATAGTGTTGGAAAGTCTAGTTTATTGCACTCTCAGCTTTATTTAGACTATCTTAGAAAAACAACTCCTAATGTTGATCTTTTTGAAACATATTTTGCTGGAGACAAGTTGGATTTGGGTGGTTTTAGAAACTTTCTCCACAAGCATGATACATCTGCACCGATTGTTTTCGAATTTGATATTACAAAAAAAGAAGATTTACATAAATTGTTGGGTTTAGATAAACCGGAAATAAAACTGTTGCAAGGGTATGGTTTTCAAGAAATAGATTTTAGTATAGAAAACTTGGATCGGTTTTTAAATCAAGAATTTGATTATAAAATCAAAATGAGCCAAATTATATCTCAAATAGAACAAGAAAATAGAGCTAAAAAAAGCGAAAAATTATTAGAACAATATCCACAATATCCACTAAATGATATTTTTAAATCGAGCCACCATAATAATTTAGAGGCTTTAAAATCGGGATTACGAGTGTTATTAATACTCTTAAAAGACATGATTTATTTTAATAATTTAGAAACAATGATGAAAGATTTAAGCGTAAGCGATGAAGCTCTTGAGATTAAATATAAAGAAGAAGAACTTAAATATAATTCTGGTGTGTATGATGATATGGCTTTGGAAATACTTGATGGATATATAAATACAATTAGAAAATCGAGCGATATTTTTACGCAATGTATCATTTTAAGCGGAGAATCAAAATCTGAAAGCATAAAAGCATTTTTTGATTACCTGAAATATCTCTATTCTATAGATAATATAAAAATAAAAGTATATTTAGAAGCTCATGACAATAAAATAAATACATCTTTTGAGTATTTTGTAAATGATGAAATATTATTTAACACGCGAAACAATAGTGTAAATAAAAATCATCCGCTTTTTGAGTGCTTGGGAAAAGCACTATCTTCAAAAAGATTTACCAGAGAACAATTTGATGCTTTAGATGAGGATAGCAAAAAAGCTCTTGGAGATATAGATTTTGAAAAATTCTATAATGAGAAGTTTATTTTAAAACTCAAGAAGATTGATTTATTTAGTTATTCAATGATTGCAAATGAAGCACAACAATTTAATGATGATTTGCAAAAAAAATTTTCAGCAATTAGCGATTTAGAAAGATTAGCCTACAGTTTTATTAACTACCACAAATCTGAGCAAAATATACAGTATTATGGACCATTGAGGTTTTATCCTGAGAGATTTGA
Organism: Campylobacterota bacterium; assembly: GCA_030836705.1. Taxonomy (GTDB): domain Bacteria; phylum Campylobacterota; class Campylobacteria; order Campylobacterales; family SZUA-545; genus JAUPLZ01. The sequence goes on along the minus strand of JAUPLZ010000351.1, from coordinate 273 downwards.
TTTGAACATAAAAAACAAAAAGGCAAAGAAACAAAAGGAAAAAGCACAAGCTAAACTGATTGATTTTGACAACATTGAATCAATTTTCAATAAAAAACCGTTTTTATTTTTAAGACCTTCATTGTGGAAAATAGTTTTTGCTTCACAAGGTTTTTATGATGCAATTAATAATTTCTTGCCAGAAAAAAGCAAAATATCCTCACAAGATGGGTCTAGTTCATCTCAACAAATGTGGGATAAACTTATCCAATCTAAAGAGATGCAAGATAGATT
>JAUPLZ010000038.1 GCA_030836705.1 Campylobacterota bacterium | reverse complement strand
TTGAAGTTTTTTTAATTTTTTGCTCAGCCAGCTATTTGTGTGTTTTGAGCCGGTTATTTTGCTGCTATCGACCACTATCTGAGTGACTTCGATTTCTTCTATGTTTTCATCAAGATTATTATAAGAGAGCCATTCGGATACACGCATATCTTCTGCCTCGGCGTGGACTTCTTGATCACTTTTTGATGCATAGATTTCCTTAAGCGAAGAAATATTTTGTTCTGTTTCCAAAAAAGATTTTGTTTCATTTGATTCTATTTCATTCAAAAAATCAGCTATCTTACTGCTATTAGGTTCAATAAGCGATTTCGTCTCCTCGTCAAGAGTCTCTATAAACGAAGTGTTAATATCCGCACCGGCTGTTTTGTTTTCTATATAAGCTTTAGCGTTTTGCAAGCTTATTTCATTTAGCTCAACAAGAGTATTATCTATCTGTTTGTCAAAAGAATCCATCAAATAAGTGCCGATTTTGTTTCCGTATTTGTCGGTAAATGTAAGATACATATCCATTACCGGCAGATTCAGTGCCTCTGCAACTTCTGTTTCATAGTATCCTTGTTTTTTTAGCTCATTTATCGTGTTTAGTTTGTTTTTGTAGTATGGCGATATGCCGTCGTATCTTACGATTTCAGAAGCGTAGTCTATCGTAGCACCCAGCACGACTGTAAAAAATTCAAAATCACCCGTCTGGTTGGTATCAAGCAAGTCAAAAATAGTCTGTTCGTTAAGCTGATAATACCCTTTTACAAATGTAAACATTGCTATGCTGTTTTTTCCGTTTACATCTTTAAACACCTGTGAATCTACAAGCAGAGTTTCATTGAATTTTTCTTGCGCCGAAAATAGTGCGGCTTTGTAAACTACATCAAGATAGTTTAGCTTTAAATCCCCGCCGACCGTTGTGCTGCCTTCTATTTCCAGATTGCCGGCTATATCTACACTGCCGGAAGCTATGAGATCTCCTCCTATATGCACTCGCCCTACTGTAGCCAAAGAATCAAGCTGCAAATTTTTGTCCACCACCAAAACATCTTCAAAAAGCTCTCCCGTATTGATGTTTAGACCGTAACTTGTCTTTAAGTTTCCCTGAACATAGATAGGTTTGAGCGCCGTAAGGCTCTCGACATCAAAAAACACATCTGTTTCAAACTTTACTGCTTTTCTTAAAACCAATTCGCCGGTTCGTACACTCCAGCCATTTTGCGAATAACTCCATGCGCCGCCTAGTATATTAATGTCTGCTTGATGCAAAGAGCCGTTTATGACCTCAAATACATTTCCGTTTGCATCAAAAATAACTCCGTTTTCAAATGTATTTTCTAAAATCGCGTCCGATACTCTTAAAGCCGCTATCTCTTTTTTTGTTGTGGTTTTTGAGACGGTATTTTTTCCGCTGGTTGCAATTTTTGCATTTTTTGTATCTAATGAAAAAGCGGTTATTTTTCCTGAGGTTTTAATATCTTTTGTGGCTTTAAAATCGCTGTTTGTATGTATGTCCGCCAGCGGACCTTGTGCTAGAAGATTGCCGCCTATTGTAATATCTCCATTGGAAATAAGGGCGTGCTCTTTGAATTCAAGAGGCATTGAGCCTATGTTTTTTATATGCTTTGATTTGTTTGAAGAATTTTTTGTATATTTCATCTCAATACCATTGCATCCGCTAAATATCAACCCAGTTACCAGTAGGAGCAACCCCCCCATATTAAAAGACGAACTCTCATTTGAAGCCTTTGTTGTGAATTTAATGTAAATATATAAGAATAAAACTTGAATATTGTTGAATTTTACATATGATTACGAGCTGGAAACATAAGAGATGGTTATATGAGTATTAGAGTGGGTTTGCTTGGGAGTTGGATTTACAACCCATAATATTCAGCCCTCTGGGGCTTGCCGCAGCTAAACCCTTGAAGATAATCAACGCCGAGTTTTGTAAGCTCATCGGCAATATCATCGGAGCTTACAAATTCGGCTATTATTTTTATGTTATTTATCCTCGCAAAATCGACAAGAAAAATCACCATTTTTTTTGATTTATCATCAACTAAAAGCTTTTGAATAATTGAGCCGTCTATTTTAAGATAATCGATATCAAGCTTAAAAAGATAAGAAAAGTTAGAATATCCAGAGCCAAAATCGTCTATTGAGATTTTACATCCGTAGCTTTTTGCCATTTTTATAAAACTCTCAATAACCCCATAATCGACAATCTCTTCCGATTCGACCAGCTCAAAAGTTATATTTCTTTTATCGTGAAGTTCTAGCCTGTTTTGTATGTATTTGACCGTTTCTTTGCAGGCTATGTCGTCATAAACAAGATTGATAGAGATTTCCGCATCGTTTTTTGACGCAATGTGAAATATTTTTTGCATAATCTGTCTTGAAAGATATCTTGAAAGTCTTGATTGTTTCGCAACATCCAAAAACATATCAGGCGATACTATTTCGCCGTTTTTATTTATGAGTCTTGCAACCGCTTCGTATTTGATGGTCTCTCTTGTTTTGGCATCTACTATCGGTTGAAAAAACGGGACTATTTTGTCGTTTTGAAGCGCTTCTTTGAAAGTTTTTAGTCTTTTTATGTTCTCTTTTTGTCTTTGTTCTATGTTTAGCTCGGCTTTATATTCCAGCAAATCAACTTTTCTTCTTTTTGCCTCTCTTAGCGCTATGTTTGCCTTATGAAAAAGCTCTTCGCACCCGTATGAAATCCCGACGGTATATGAGATATAAAGATCACCGTTCACTTCGCTATATGTTTCAGATGTCAAAAGCGAGTATTTAATAAGATACAAATATTTGTCAAAAAACCTTTTTTCTTTAACCAAAACAGCATATTGGTCGCCGTGAAATTTATAAAGCTCGGCTTCATCTTCGTCTATAAGTTTTTTTAGGTTCGCTGCCGTTTCTTTTAGTATCTCGTTGCCGATTTCTTCGCCGTATAGATTGTTGATTGAGCCAAAATCATTAATATCTACAAAAATGAGCATCGAATCTGTTTTTTTTGATTTTAGTTCGCTTTTTAGCTTGGCTCTGTTTGGAAGTCCCGTTAGCATATCTCTTGAGCGACAATCCGCAGACTCGCTGCTTTTATCAACTTCTATGTTGCCCATAATTTCCCGATTTTTTAGTTTTTGATATAATCAAGTCGCAAAAGTTTACAATAAAGCGATATAAAAGTGAAGAAAAAAGCCATAGTCACAGGCGCAAGCTCCGGAATAGGCGAAGCCGTATCAAAAGAGCTTATAGAAAACGGTTATTTTGTATTCGGCATTGCTAGGGATTTTAAAAAATCGTCAATTTTCGATGAGGATTTTGAACAAATCATATGTGATATAACGGATACAAAAAAATTAGAAACTATTATCAAAGAGATTACCGATTCAAGCGAAATAAGCCTGCTTGTAAATAATGCCGGAATAGGGCATTTTGGGATGCATGAAGATATAAAAATAGAAGATATCGAAAAGATGGCGAGATTAAATTTTATAGCACCGATGGTTCTCTCAAAGCTTCTTATAAAACCGCTCAAAAAAACAAAAGGCAAAATTATTCACATAGCTTCCGCCTCAGCGCTTAAGCCCAGTCCTTTTGGTTCGGCATATAGCGCTACAAAAGCAGGGCTTATTCAGTTTAGCGAAAGCCTTTTTGAAGAGGTTAGAAAAAACGGTATTCAGAGCATCGTAATCTCGCCGGATATCACAAATACCGCTTTTTTTAACAAGCTTAGTTTTTATCCCGATGACGACAAACTAGCAAGTCTAATGGCAAAAGATATCGCTCAAAATATCATCTGGCTTATAAACAATCCGCAAAATGTAGCAATTACGCATTTACAGCTAAAACCGCAGCTAAACAAGATAGCAAAAAGAAAAAACAGGGAATCAGATGAATAAATATATTCCAATACGCACACAAGACGGCAGTTTTACACTTTTTTCAACCAAATATGACGAACACTACCACTCGGTAAAATCAGGCGCATTTAGCGAAACACTCTTTAAACATGTGATGCCTGCTATCGATCATGTGTTAGAAAAAAATCCGGATGTTATAAAAATATTAGATATCTGTTTTGGGCTAGGGTACAACACCATAACGACTCTTTATTATCTTGATAAGAAAAAATATATGGGAGATGTGGAGATATATTCGCTAGAGCTTGATGAAGAGCTAATTCATTCGCTAAATCTTATGCCCTATCCGCAAGAGCTGCTTGCCTATTTGCCAATCATCAGCAAAATAAGCAAAGATTATCATTTTAATAATGAGTTTTTAAACATCACTGTTCTTATAGCCGATGCATTTGAAGCAGTCAAAGATAGCTCAAAAAAGTTTGATATCATCTACCAAGACGCATTTTCTCGCAAAAACAATCCCGAACTCTGGAGCGAAGAGTATTTCGGATATCTTTACAATCTGCTAAACGATAATGGCATTATGACAACCTATACACAATCAAAAGGCATTAGAAAAATACTAAAAAAATGTGGATTTAATGTTTATCAGCATTATTTTGAACAGCCGTCGCTGATTAGAGCCGGCACGCTCGCCGTAAAAAACGGTAAACTTCCGCTTAGCGAAATAGGATTGGACTAATGTTTACAGGACTTATAAGAGAGATAGCGGAAGTTAAAAGCTTTCAAGATACAAAACTAGCAATAAAATCGAGCTACAGACCGCAAATAGGCGATTCCATAGCCATAAACGGCGCCTGCCTTACCGTAACAGAACTTTTAGATGACGGTTTTGCGGTGGAGCTTTCACACGAGAGCAGGGGAATTTTGGCGCTTGAGAGATATGAAAAAAAAGTTCATATGGAGCCTGCTATGCAGTTTGGAAGCAGAATAGAAGGACACATGGTTCAAGGGCACATCGACTGCGTCGGAGTAATAAAAAAGATAGTTGCAAAAAGCCAAGCGTATGATTTTTATATTCAAATTCCGCAAGAGCAAATGAAGCTTGTGATACCAAAAGGCTCAATAGCAGTTGATGGAGTAAGCCTAACTATAAACGATATTGAAGAAGATAGTTTTAGACTTACCATCATTCCTCACACCATAAAAAATACCCTTTTTTCATCATATAAAACAGATACAAGGGTAAATATAGAAACGGATATGTTCGCAAGATACATTTATCATATGTTTGCAAAAAAAGATGAATCAAAAATCAAGTGGGATACAGTAGATAAAATAATGGCTCTTTATTGAAAATTAGACCCAAAGGAGGGTCTAATAAATCAAAATACAAAGAGTGTCGCACCAATGCAGACACAAGAGGATTGTATATAATGAAAGTTACAATCCAGCAACCGTTTGGTTACTGGGCTATGCTATTTCCTGTGCCGTTTGTAAATTTAGCTTCAATGTCGGTAATCGAAGTCGTCGTAGCAGCTTTTCCGACAAACTCATTATCTGTTCCGTTG
>JAUPLZ010000350.1 GCA_030836705.1 Campylobacterota bacterium | reverse complement strand
TAAAAAACCTATGAATGTTTATCTTGAAGGAGTAAAAAAAGTTGCTTGAGGGTGCAGTTAGAGGCGGTAAGATAAATTCTCAAAAAGTTGTCTTGACAAATAGTGGCAGTTTACTCCATATACAAAAGCAATTTGGTAAAAAGAGACTTGATCAGATAAAACCTTCTGACCTTGCAGTCTGGCAGAACAGGATGTTAGAGACTCTGGCCACCAAGACGGTCAAGACAATACGGACAGTCTTTAATGCTGTCTTTGATGATGCCATGAAAGATGAGATTATCAAGCGTAATCCGTTCACCCTCATCAGAAGTCCGACAGGTGAAGAGATGAGAGAAAAAAAGCCCTTCTCTTTAGAAGAGATCGACTTGATCCTTTCCAACGCTCCAAAGAGCATGAAAGCCTTCTTTGCTATAGGTTTTTTTACTGGTATGAGAACTGGTGAGATCATCGGTCTTAGATGGAGTGATATTGATTATGAAGAAAACATCATCAAGGTACAAAGAAGCAGACGTCAAGGAATAGAGTCTTTGCCAAAAACCAAAAACAGTATCAGGGATGTCGAGATACTGGACACACTAAAGCCCTTTATCCTAGAGCATCAAGAGCTCTCAGATGATAACAAAAGCGGTTATGTGTTTGAGACTAGTTTTGGCAGACCGTTCAATACGACTGACAAGATAAGTTACTGGTACTGGAGACCACTTTTAAAAGAGTTGGATATCCCATACAGGAACCTTTATCAGATGCGACACACATTTGCATCTATGATGATCTCTGAAGGTGAAGATATCCTATGGGTAAGTAATATGCTAGGGCATAAAGACAGTTCAATGACTCTGCAAAAATATGCAAGGTATATAAAAAATACCAAAAAGAAAAGAGCTCAGTTTTTGAATGAAAAGTTAAGCAGCTCATAGGCGCAACATGGGCACACTTTGGGCACACCAACTATTTTTGCTATTGACAATGGCTCTACAATAGAGTTTGTTGGAATATGGCGGGCAGAGAGGGATTCGAACCCTCGGTAAGTTTCCCTACGGCCGCGTTCCAGGCGACTAGATTAAACCACTCTCCCATCTGCCCATTTAAAAGAAGCGGATTATATCAAAAATAAGTTTTATCGTTTTCTTTCCACACCTCAACGCTAAAAAGAAGCCAGATAATTCTCGCTCTTTTTTCATCGGAAATAGCGATTTTTTTATCCAGAAGCTCTGCTAAAAATTTTTTGTTAATGAAGTTTGACACATATGAACTACCATCAAGGGCGGAAAAAATCATCTCTTTTAAATCGTTTTCTATCCACTCTTTTAACGGCACTTCAAAGCCTCTTTTTGGTTGATTTTGAATATTTTTCGGAAGGTATTTTTTGGACAGCTCTCTTAGAAGAAATTTTGTTGTTTTATTCAAAACTTTCATATTATCGGGCAGAGACGGGGCAAATTCTAAAAAATATTTGCTCAAAAAAGGGCTTCTTGCTTCAAGCGAGTTTGACATAGCGGCGATATCCATTTTCACAAGCAGGTTTGAAAAAAGCAAGCAGCTGTCATCGTTTAAGAGCATTTTTGATAAAAGGGAAATATCTTTTTGATAGATGTTTTTTAGATGTTCTCGCATCGGATTATTGCAGTCTTGGTTGATATTTTTTTCAAATCCTTCAAAAATATCAATAGTGCTTGAGAGATAAAAATCAAACGGTTCTTTTTTTGATGACATATCAAGAAGTCTAAAAAGATGACTGTAGAGGTTTTTTTTGTTATGCGGTTTTGGCATAAATCTTAGCAGCCAATTTAGTTTTTTTGCTTTTTCTATTAAGCCGTTTGCGGCAGGAACATACCTTCTATATCCGCCGAATAATTCATCCGCACCGTCGCCGTTTAGCACTACCGTGACGAACTTTTTCGCCTCTTTGCTTACATAATAGCTAGGTATTGCGGAGCTGTCAAAAAAAGGCTGAGAGTAGTTGGCTAGTATTTTTTGGATGTCGTTTTTGACATTCATTTGAATATCGATAGTCGTGTGGTTTGTTTTGTATTTTAAGGCGACCTCTTTTGCCAACGCTGACTCGTCATACTCTTTGCCGAAAGAGACGGTAAAAGTTTTGAGATTTTTAAGATATTCGCTTGCAACTCCTACGATAAGCCCGCTATCAATTCCGCCGCTTAAAAAAGCCCCTACTTCCAAATCACTGCTTAAAAGCCTATTTTTTATGCTTTTGTGCAGATATTCGTCTGTTTTTAAAAGAGCATCTTCTAGTGAAATTTTTTCTTTTTTTTCATACTCTTTTGAGATATCAAAATAGATTTTTTTGCTAAGAGCAAGAGTATTTAAATCAATCTCAAGATAGCTTCCGGCACCAAGTGCAAAAAGATTTTCATATGCCGTGCTTTCGCCAAAAAAATATCCGCATCTAAGGTAGTTGTAAATGTGCTGCTCGTTGGTTTTTAGTTTGATTAGATTTTTTATGCCGTTTATCTCGCTGGCAAAGACAAAAATGTCATCTTTTTTGTACCAATAAAGCGGTTTTTTGCCTATTCTATCTCTTATGAGTATTAATGAATTTTCGGCTTTGTTTAAAAACGCAATAGCAAACATACCATCGACTTTAGAGAGTCCCTCGATGCCGAATTTCACAAGCAGATAAAGCAGAGTTTCCGTATCGCTTGAGGTTTTAAAAACAAAATCTTTTAGCTCGTCTCTTAGCTCTTTGTGGTTGTAAATCTCGCCGTTAAAAATCAGAGTAAACTCTTTGTAGTGCATAGGCTGATGACCGTCTGCAATATCGACTATGGAGAGTCTGTTGTGCAAAAGCGTGATATTTTTGTGTGTGTAGCTTGAGTGTTCATCGGGACCTCTGTGGAGCATAGCGTTTTGCAATAAATTTAGATTAAACTTATCACAATTTATAGCACCGGCTATCGCACACATAATCCGCCTTTTAAATTTTTAAAAATTATATCAGTATTAAGCAAATAACGATTAATATCCGCCGATGAAACCTCAAACTAGAAAAATCTTAAACCTTTCAATTCCGGCGGCATTAAACTCACTTCTTGATATGCTTCAAGTGATAACCGACCTTGTTATGGTTGGCAGAATCTCAGCGGCTAGTATCGCAGCGGTCGGGATGAGTTTGCAGGTTGTCGGCTTTTTGTATGCCGTACTTACTATTTTTTATGTTGGTACAAACGCCCTTATCTCTAGGCTTTTTGGCGCAAATGAGCAAAAAGAGCTTTCGTTAGCTGTTTATAGTCTTTTGATTTTTGCCATGATTTTGTCAATTCCAGCCTCTATTATCTGGTATTTTGCATCTGATTATTTGCATTTGCTAATGGGTGCAGAAGATGAGGTAGCGCTTCTTGGAGCTGAATATCTTGGCATGCTTACTATCGCACTTCCTGCAATTTTTATAAAATATGTCCTCACAAGTGCGCTTAACGGGATAGGCGATACAAAAACACCTTTTA
>JAUPLZ010000037.1 GCA_030836705.1 Campylobacterota bacterium | reverse complement strand
GCCCTTTTCGTGCCCTTTTATGCGCTTTAATCCTCTCTCTTTTGCCCAGCGACCGTTGCCGTCCATTATAATCGCTATGTGATTTATATCCATTATTTTTCTAACTCTTTTAAAAACTCTAAAATCTCATCGGCTATTTTAATTTTTGGAGCAAAACCAAAGTTTTTTTGACTGTTTTTTGTGATTAGCTCTATCTTGCTCTCATTTGAGCCGAACTTCACCTCATCGCCCAAAACATTAAGACAAACTGCATCAAGATTTTTTTCAACAACCATTTTTTTTGCGGATTCAAGAGCATTTTCTTTGTCAAACTCAGCTTTAAAACCTATTTTAAAAATCTCGCTATCTTCAATCTCTTTTAGAATATCTGGATTTTTTCTAAGCTCAAGCTGCCATTTCTCACCCAAAGACTCTTTTTTTATTTTTTTATTCTGAGGAAACTCCACGCCATAATCACTAACTGCCGCTATCGAAAAAAAGAAAGGCTTTTTCTTTTTTAAACTCGGTCTTGAATCATCCAAAAGAGTCGGTTTTGTCATAACGCCCTTTTTTGCCTCTTTTATTGATTCCAAAATCATCTCTTGCATCTCTTTTGCAGACTCCACTTTAATAGTGTGCACACCAAGCGGCATATCGTGATTTTCTTTTGTTGTTATATAACAAACATCGGCACCTTTAAAATAAGCCTCTTTTACAAAAGCCTCTGCCATTTTGCCGCTTGAAAAGTTACTTATAAATCTTACTTCGTCTACTCTCTCTATAGTTCCGCCGCCTGTAATTACAACCGGTCTATATCTATAAAATTCATCTTTTAAAAGTTCTCTTGCACAAACATAAAAAATCTCTTTAGGTTCAGCCATAGCGCCTTTTCCCTCGACTTTGCAAGCGAGCATGCCGACTCTTGAATCTGCAATAACATATCCGTTTAGTTTTAGCATTTTTAGCGAAGCCAAGGTTATCGGCGAATTTATCATATTTGTATTCGCAGCAGGCGCTAACACTTTTGGCGCATTGCAAGCGATAGCAACTTGAAGCAAAAGATTATCGGCTATGCCGTTTGATAGCTTATTGATAGTATTGGCAGATGCAGGAGCTACAACAAACAAATCAGCCCAAGAGGCAAGCCCTATGTGATTATTATCATTCGCCCAACTCTCTGTCTCATTGTGCAAAACCACATTTGAACTTATCGCCTCAAAAGTCAATGGCGTTATAAATTTTTTTGCATCTTCGCTCATAACAACCCGAACGCTTGCACCGCTTTTTATAAAAATCCTAATAAGCTCGATTGTTTTATAAATAGCGATAGAACCTGTTACGGCTACTGCTATTTTTTTATCTTTTAAGAGATTTTGATACTCCATTTGGCTGCTTTATTTAAAAAATTTTGCAAAAAATCCGGCTATGTTTTTTTGCTTTGTTCTTGAAATGGCAAGACTTCCGGATTCCACATCGCTTGTTACGGTCGTACCTGCCGCTATCATGCTGTTATCTTCAATTTTTACAGGCGCTACGAGTTGAGTGTCGCTTCCTATAAAAACATTTTTTCCTATTATGGTTTTGTATTTATTTTTGCCGTCATAATTACAAGTTATCGTTCCGGCACCTATATTTGTACCACTATCAATCTCGGCATCTCCAAGATAGCTTAAATGCCCCGCTTTTACTCCGTTAAGCGTAGAGTTTTTAACCTCCACAAAATTTCCTATATGCGTATCATAAAGCTTTGTCTTTGGTCTAATTCTAGCAAGCGGTCCGACGGATGAGTTTTCGATATAAGCATCCTCTACAACCGAATTAGCATGAATAACCGAATTTTTTATAACGCTGCTGCCTTTTATCACACACCCGCTCTCTATCTCACATTCGCCCTCAAAAACCGCTTGAGATTCAATATAAATAGTATCAGGCAATCTCATTATCACGCCGTTTTCCATAAGCTGGGATTTAATTCTTTTTTGCATGTTCTCTTCTGCAAAACTTAGCTCTTTTTTTGAATTAACGCCTACAAAAATCTCTTCGCTTACATCCAAAAAAGAGACTTTTCTATCGGCTTTTATAGCAAGTTCTATTAGTTCCGTTATATAAAACTCTTTTTGAGCATTATTGTTTGAAAGAAGCGGCAAAAACTCATCCAAAAAATTTTTATTAAAAAGATAAACACCGGCATTTACGCGATTTATTTTTTTCTCTTCAATCGATGCATCTTTATCTTCTACTATTTTTTTTACCGTTTTATTATCCGTTACGACTCTGCCGTATCCGCTTGGGTCTTTTAAAACAAATGTAGAAATAACTACATCCGCTTCTATATTCAAAAAAGGCTTTAGCGCTTCGCTTGTAACAAGCGGCATATCGCCGTTTAAAACAAGAACTTTTTCATTTTTCGGATTTGAAGCTTTTATGGCTCCTCCGGTCCCTGGGAAATTATCATGATCTTGCACCACTACCGAAACAGTGCTAAAACTATCTTCTATGACTTTTTTGACCTTTTGGGATTGATGGTAAACAACCGCTGTAATATCATCTGATATCTTAGACGCCTCTTTAAGTATGTGATAAATCATCTCTTTCCCGCAAATCTTATGCAGGACTTTTGGAGTCTCTGATTTCATCCTAGAACCCTTGCCTGCCGCCATTACAACTACTGAATATTTCATTTATGCCAATCTCTGATTATGTTTTTTTTATCTACTATTATGTATGATGTTAGCATAAATATTTTTAAAGATTTGACGAACTAAAAAAACTAAACTTTTGAGGCTTGCGATAGATGGATTTAGGTACGGTTATAGGCATTGGACTCTCATTAACTCTTGTTATTTCGGCAATGGCGATTGGTCCGGGAATAGGTCCATATATTGATGTACCGTCCGTTTTGATAGTTTTTGGCGGTTCTATTGCGACAATTTTAATAGCTTTTAAATTAGAACAGGTAAAAAAGGTGGCATCTGTTTTTATGATTGCCGTTAAACCGCCAAAAGCAGATGTTCCGGCGCTTATCGCAAAGCTAGTCGAGTATGCCACGGCAGCAAGAAGAGACGGGATATTGGCGCTTGAAGCAAAAGTAAATAATGAAGAAAATCTCTTTTTAAAAAAAGGATTATCTTTAGCGGTCGACGGAAACGAGCCTGATATCATAAGAGATTTACTTGAAATAGAAGCAGAACAATTGGACAGCAGACACAAGGGTTATTCCTCTATGTTTGAACAAGTAGCAGGTATTGCCGGAGCTTACGGTATGCTTGGTACGCTAATCGGTCTTGTTGCCATGCTTGTTAATATGGCTGATCCATCTTCTATCGGTCCTGCTATGGCGGTTGCGCTTCTTACCACGCTTTACGGCTCATTAATAGGAAATATCTTTGGCGGTCCTATAGCCAATATTCTTGGCATTAGAAACGCGGATGAGCTTATCGTCATGACCATAATCATAGAAGGGATTATGTCAATTCAAGCAGGAGATAATCCAAGAACCCTAGAGCAAAAACTACTCTCTTTCCTTCCGCCAAAAGAAAGAGCAAGTCAATTTGAGTAGTAGATAATGGCAAAAAAAAAGAGCTGTGAATGTAAAAAATGTATGCCGGAATGGCTTGCGACATTCGGCGACCTTATGTCGCTGCTTTTGGTTTTTTTCGTTCTGCTTCTTTCTATGAGCAGCATGGATACCAAAAAAGTAAGCGAAGCAATAGGTTCATTAGCAGGTGCCATGAGCGTTCTTGACGGCGGAAAAAACACAGAAGTTAGCATAGAAAGAATAGTAATAGCAACACCGATAGAGCAACAGCCGGAAACCGTAACGGAAGTAAATAGAATCCAATCGATCATAGCCGAAATAAACGAAATAATTCAATCAGAAGGTGGTCAGGCGGTAACACTAGAGGAAGCAGAAGAAGGATTTATCATTCAAATGCCAGCTAGTTTGCTTTTTAGCCCAGGGAGTGCAGTTGTAGACAATGACGATGCGCTTTTATTTATAAAAAGAATAGCTCTTATGATTACAAAAATGCCAAACGATATGGATATAGTAGTAAGAGGGCACACCGACAATCAAATACTCCCAAACAATAGCCTTTATAAAGACAACTGGGAGCTTTCAAGCGCAAGAGCGGTAAGTGTGGCAAAAGAGCTAATAGAATCAAGGGTAAATCCTACAAAAATAAGCGCAGCAGGTCATGCGGAATACAGACCGCTCACCACAAATGCCACCGAAGAAGGCAGGGCAAGAAACAGAAGAGTAGAACTTCATTTTATAAGCAAAGATCCAACAAAACAAGCACCGACGGCAAAAAGTATTCTTGATACGGTTAGTGAATAAATGAAATTTTTCTCTGTTTTTCTTCTTTTGGCAACTATTGCAATTGCGCAAACCGTTCAAATACCGACGGTCGATTTAAGAATAAGTGCGCCTACAGAACCGGCACAGCTAGTCAAGACGCTAAATATCGTACTCTTACTTACGCTTTTGGTGCTTGCGCCATCTTTGCTGCTTGTTATGACAAGCTTTACAAGACTTATAGTCGTATTTGCATTTTTAAGACAAGCGCTTGGAACTCAACAGATGCCGCCGACCCAACTTCTCGTATCGCTATCGCTAGTGCTCACATTTTTCATCATGGAACCGGCAGGAAAAACCGCATATGAAAACGGCATAAAGCCATATATGGATGAAAAAATAGGATATGAAGAGGCATTTGATAAAAGCTTCGCACCGTTTAAAGACTTTATGATAAAAAACACAAGAGAAAAAGATCTAGCGCTTTTTTTAAGAATAAGAGGGGTAGAAAACTTTCAATCAGAGGCAGATATTACGCTTCCTATCTTACTTCCCGCGTTTATGATAAGCGAGCTTAAAACGGCTTTTGAGATAGGATTTTTGCTCTATCTGCCATTTTTGGTTATCGATATGGTAGTAAGCTCCGTACTAATGGCAATGGGTATGATGATGCTTCCGCCCGTAATGATAAGTATGCCTTTTAAGTTGATTTTATTTATTTTAGTAGACGGATGGAATCTAATAGTCATGCAGCTTGTTGCCAGTTTTAAATAAAGGTTAAAAATGAGTAAAAAAAATATCTACAATCCAAAATCAAGCGAAACCGTAAACCAAAGAAGAATAATAAGCGGCAACCCCACGGGGCTTATTGAGCTTACAAAAGTCAAGTACCAATGGGCTATTAATCTTTGGGATATGATGCTAGCAAACACTTGGTTCCCAAAAGAGGTAGACATGACTCAAGACGCCAAGGATTATAAACTTCTCTCAAGTGCCGAAAAAAGAATGTATGACCTTGTTTTAAGCCAGCTTATTTTTATGGACTCTATCCAGACAAACAACATTCAAGACAATATCAATCCATTCATAACCGCACCGGAAATAAATGTCTTATTGGCAAGACAGGCTTTTGAAGAGGCGCTTCACTCTTCAAGCTATGCCGTAATGGTGGAGTCGATATCTGAAAATACCGATGAAATATACAATATGTGGAGACAAGATGCCACGCTTGCTAGAAAAAACGAATATATAGCTCAAGTCTATATGGATTTAGAAAAAAACCCGACCGATGAAAACAAGCTTCTAGCGATGTTCGCCAATCAAGCACTTGAGGGGATATATTTTTATGCAGGATTTGCAGCAATGTACACACTAGCAAGAAGCGGAAAAATGCTTGGAAGTGCGCAAATGATACGGTTTATACAAAGAGATGAAGTAACTCATTTGCTGGTTTTTCAAAATATGATAAATTCGCTAAAAAAAGAACAGCCGGAACTTTTTACAAAAAGCGTAAAAGATAGAGTTTATGAGATGTTCAAAGAAGCCGCAAAACTCGAATCAGAATGGGGCAAACACATCACAAAAAGCCAAATTCTCGGACTAAACGATGAAATAATAGAACAATATATTCAATATCTAGCGGATGACAGACTATCAAGAGTCGGTATGGATAAAATTTATAATGTCTCAAATCCCATTAGCTGGGTTGATGGATTTAGCAGCCTAAACGAACACAAATCAAACTTTTTTGAAGCAACCGTTACAAACTACTCAAAAGGCAGCTTGTCGATGGATGATTTTTAGAACAGCCCTATCAAAATATAACTTTTGATAGCTGTTTTGCCCTCAAGAGACTCTATTTTTTCAAATGTTTTTAATATTTCGTTTAAGCCTTGTATTTCGATAGCCGTTTTTTCTTGCATGTAGGACTCCTTTTTTGGTATAGTTTTATCAAAGAGCAAGTGTGTTTAATAGGCGAGAGGGGTTCCGCCCTGCAAAAGCACACTTTAAATCCCCTGCCGATTATTCGGCGCTCTTTGAATAAATAAGCTTTTCAATTCTCTTCTTTTCTGTAGTACCGCTCCCTTTAACAAAATACGCACTTACCCCTTGTGTCTTGTCAGATAAGTATGCAAAAATAACCTAGATGGTTCTTGACTCAGGTTTCAATACATCATATGTGTCGGTTCGAGTTTAATACGCAAAATAATTTAGACAATATTGCAAATATGTTTCAATACATCAGATGTGTCGGTTCGAGAATTCCATCTTAATAGAGT
>JAUPLZ010000349.1 GCA_030836705.1 Campylobacterota bacterium | reverse complement strand
GATGAGTGTTTAAGAGATTGGAACCGGTCACAAATTGTGACCAGTTCCATCATTTCAACTTGATTTAGCTGAAACCTAAACTCACTTGGAAACCTCTCGATGTTTCTTTTTACAGCTTGGTTGAGGACTTTTGTCTCAACGCCGTACAGCTCCGCCAAATCTCTATCTAGCATTACCTGCATACCGCGAATGGTAAAGATTCTATCTTCTATGGTTGTTTGTATCGCTAATTCACTCATTGCCCACCGCCAAGTTCTTCAAGATTCTATCCTTTAAGCTATGCCCTTGTTTTCTTATCATATAAAAATCCAGTAATTTTCATTTTTAAGTAAAAGATTTTATCTCACTATCACTTCCTAAAAACTTGCATCTATTCCCGCATAAAAGGCTCTTTCGCTTGCCGCATAACCGCTTGCTATTTGATATTCGACATCGGTTAAGTTTTCTATTTTTGCATAAACTCTTGTGTTTTTATTTATATCGTAGTTTGCAACCGTCGAATATATTGTGTATTTTCCGGTTTGTGCGCCTTGCTCGTCATCTTTTTCATATCTTTCGCCGACATAGTGCGCTTTTGCTCCGATATGCAAAGAGTCTATGCCGTAAAAATCAAACGAAGCATCTAGCTGCTCTTTTGGTCTATACAGCAAAAACTCTCCGTCACTGTTTCTTGCATCCAGAGCCGTATAATTTGCCGACAAATGCGAGCTGATTAGAGGAAGCGGTTTTTTTAGCTCTATTTCGTAGCCTTTTATTGTCGAAGTGCCGTTGCCGTTATCGTAAAAATCATCGTACATATTGCCGTAAGTCGAATAATCACTCCAGTCAACCACGGTTCCGTTGTCGTTCCAAAAAACCAGATTTTCAACCTTTTGCCAAAAATATGTAACCGTCAAAAAATCATATCCTATTTGAATATCGTACGATTTTACCGTCTCCGGCTCTAGGTTTGTGTTCGGTGAAGCCCATGGATTGAGTATTTGTATGAGGTTTGGCGCATTGTAAGCGGTTCCGTAATTCGCTCCAAAAAGCCAGTCGCTGTTTGTGTATTTGGCACCTATTTTTCCTGTGATAACATTGTCAAAATTGTCATAATTATCTTGTCTGAGTGACTCGCTTATGGCAAAACCGCCAAACGAATTGGTATTTGTTATAAAAATAGCCGAATTTTTTTCCGTCATTGAGTTTTTTGCGCCTGAGATATCTTCATATTTTGCTTTGTAGCTTTCGTTTGATGCGCCTATTATTAGCGTGCCGTTGTTGGTATAAGCTATTTCATCGCTAAGTTCTATCGTATTTGTATCGCCCTCAAACAATTTAACACCCCAACTCGTGCCTATCTCGTCTCTTTTAAAAGTCGAAACGCTGTTTTGCACTTTTATTTTATTTACGCCTATGGAGTATAGGTACGCCGCTGTGTATAGATTATCTTTTGTGTCGCTCTTCATTGTGTCGTCATCAGGAGATGATGAGTCGTACTCGCCAAGCGCGTCAATAGAGGTATAAGCCCCCTCCAATCGCCCGTCGCCTAGGGTTACCCCGCCTTTTAAGTTGATAGTCGTGTTTTCGTATCCGTCGTCTTCATAATCGCCAATATCCTCGCCCTTTGGCGCTTGAGCGCTAAAGCCGTCTGATTCTATTTTGCTTGCACCTATTTTTATATCAAATTTTTCGTTTTTGTATCCAAGATTTGCGCCGTATTTTTTGGTTTCATAACTTCCGTATTCTATGTTTGCGCTTGAAGAAAATCCATCTTTTGCTTTTTTTGTGATGATGTTTATGACGCCAGCCGCCGCATCTGCACCCCATATTCCGGATTGAGCGCCTTTTATGATTTCAACCTTTTCGATGTCGGTTATCATTAGATTTGCGAAATCGGCTCCGGCTGTGCTTGAGGGGTCTTGAAATCTTATACCGTCTATCAAAACAAGAGTTCTGTTTGAGCCCATGCCTCTTAAAAAAAGATCAACATTTCTGCCTATTCCGCCGTTTCTTGAAAAAGTTACCCCGCTTACATCGCTTAAAAGTTCCGTTATGTCGGTATAGTGCTTGTTTTTTATTGTTTCTGATGTGATTATTGTCGTGTTTGCGGTTATTTCGCTTTGCTCTTGCTTGGCTTTTGTCGCTGTTATAATCATGGTTTTGTTTTCTTCTTGCGCATTTAAACTTACCTGTGCAGCTAATGCGCTAACAACTGCAATAGATAGTAATTTTTTCATTGTGATTCCTTAGGGAGTGTTTTGTTTTTAAAAATAAAAAGAGTTAAAAGAGTGATAGAAAAAGGGTGAAAAAGCGAGGATTTTTGTCTAAAAATAACTCGAAGATAAGGTTTTGATTTTTTTGCCGGTATTAAAAGCAAGAGTTCTTGCGGGCTAGGGGAGTCAAACTCTTTTGAATCTTCATCTTCTTTGTTATTTTTAAAAACAAAAAATCTGCTAAATGCGGTTATTTGGGCTTTAAGCTTTGCTTGCGCAGAGGTTACGGTCATGGCACGAAGAGAAAAATACCTGCCTTTAAAACCTTTTGCAATCCTCAAATAAACCCTCCGTTTTTTAAAAACCGAGATTCTAGCATAGGTTGTATAAGCCGGACACTATGTTTTTACTCCCTAATATGCCAATCGCCGTTGATTTTAAACTTATAAGTCGTTAAATCATTTATCCCCATCGGTCCTCTTGAGTGGAGTTTATTGGTGGATATTCCAACCTCAGCACCGAATCCAAAAGCGCCGCCGTCGGTAAATCTAGTAGAAGCGTTCGCATAAACGCAAGCACTGTCGACTCTATTTAAAAAATCTTCTATTGCTTGATGGTTTTCGCTTAAAATCGCATCGGAATGTCCGGAGCCGTATTTTGCGATGTGTTCTATCGCATCGTCTAAACCGTCTACGATTTTTATTGAAAGAATGTTGTCTAGATATTCAGTATCCCAATCCTCTTCGGTTGCGCTTTTTATTTCTATTATTTTTGTTGTTTTTTCACAGCCTCTTAGTTCCGTGTTTTTCTCATCAAATGCCTTTTTTGCAATCGGCAGGAACCCTTTTGCTATTTTTTTATCGATAAGAAGCGTCTCCATAGCGTTGCACACTCCGGGGCGCTGAGTTTTTGCATTGATAAGAATCGGGATTGATTTGTCAAAATCTGCTGTTTTTTCTACGAAAATATGACAAAGTCCCTTATCGTGCTTTACTACCGGCACCGATGAGTTTTCATTGATGTGTCTTATAAGCGCTTCGCCGCCTCTCGGGATAATTAGGTCTATGTATTTATCCATTTTTATTAGTTTATCCACACCCTCCCTTGAGCTATCTGGTATCATAGCGATGGCTTCTTTTGGCAAACTGTTTTTTTCAAGTACGCTTTGGATTAAGTCGGCTATGGCTATATTGGAGTTTATTGCCTCTTTTCCGCCTTTTAAGATGGCGACATTTCCGCTTTTGAAACAGAGTCCGGCAACATCGCTTGTGACATTTGGTCTTGATTCGTAAATTACGCCGATTACACCTATTGGAACTGCCACTTTTTCTATTTTTAGTCCGTTTGGATTTACCCAGCCCTCAAGCACTCTTCCGACCGGATTTTTTAGTGCCGCTATCTCTTCAAGTGCTGTTGCCATCGCATTTACTCTTTTTTCATCGAGAAAAAGCCTGTCTTTTAGTGCGCTGTTTAGATTTGCTTCGTTTGCATATGTCATGTCTTTTTGGTTTGCTTCTATTATAGTTTTTGCATTGTTTCTAAGCGCGCTAGCCATCTCTTTTAGTATTTTTTGTTTTTTGTCGTCTCTTAATGAAGCTATGACAAAACTCGCTTTTTTTGCTTTTTTTACGAAATCTATCATTTAAAACTCCTCTTTTTTGTTTCTCTCAAGCAATTTAAACAAACTCTCTTTTGCATTTTTGCCGTTTATTATCTCATTAACCTCATTTGCTATCGGAGTATAAAGATTTTTCTCTTTTGCTATTTCGACTATTGCTTTTGCAGTAGGCACGCCTTCCGCAACTTCTCCTAACTCTTTTAAAATCTCTTCTATTTTTTTTCCGCCTCCAAGCCCATATCCGACGCGGTAGTTTCTAGATAGTGTGCTTGTTGCGGTTAGAAAAAGATCCCCAACGCCGCTAAGCCCCAAAAAACTCTCCATTTTTGCACCAAAAAAGAGACCAAACCTGCTCATCTCTGCAAGACCTCTGGTGATAAGAGCAGCTCTTGCATTGTTGCCTAGATTTAACGCCTCGCAAACTCCTGAGGCTATAGCTATGACATTTTTATAAGCACCCGCAATTTCAGCACCAATCACATCATCGGAAGCATAGGTTTTTATAAACGGCGGAAATAACTGCATAAATAAATAACTAAGCTCTTTGTTTATAGAGTTGATTACAAGAGCTGTCGGAAGTGCCTCTTTTACCTCTTTGGCGAATGACGGTCCGGAGAGATAGGCTAGGTTTGATGATGGAATAAACTCTTCGTATATTTCATTTAAAAATTTATGTGTTTTTAAATCTATTCCTTTGCTCGCTACTAAAATTTTTTGGTTGTTAAAAACGAAATTATTTTTAAGCCACTCATAGGTGTGTTGCGTTGAGATTGATATGATGATGTATTCACAATTTAAAACTTCACTTAGTGATGAGAGTGCGGGTGATGTTCTGTTTGTTACGGATGCGATTAAAACCTCATTATTTTTTTGCAACAGTGCGCTTTTTAGTGCTTCGCCCCATTTTCCGGCACCGATTATGCCTATTTTCATTTTGTGACCTTATATGGATTTATATCTCTTTTTTGCATTGGTAACCTTTTCGACATATCTTCTAGT
>JAUPLZ010000348.1 GCA_030836705.1 Campylobacterota bacterium | reverse complement strand
GGGTTGAGATAAGTTTGGTTCTCTTTTACTATTCCTTTAATAAGCACTCTGCGATCAAGGAGTGCTTTTAGCGCCTTATGTATATAGCTAATTCCAACATTTAGCTCCGCCGCCATATCTTTTTTCGTATCGGCAGAGAGAAAAACTACATTTTCAACCCCCACATAATGCTGTAAAATCTGAGATAAAACTGCTTTTTCGTTTGATTGCAGCTTCTCTATAAATGCAACATGCTCCGTAAAGAGCATAATAAAATCAGGTGTTCTCTCGACTTTTATTATTTTTCGATTATGAGTGTTAAGAATTTCCCCCGTAACATTGTCCTTCATGCTGTGAACTTCTTGATAAAGGATGTTCTTTTTTGTAGATGTCCTAGACATTTTGCTCCTTTTTCGGACATTTTTATCCGCGTTTGAAATTTTTTTCTTTTTAAATTCGGATAAAAATATCCTCTTTAAAGGCTCAAATCATACAATTTGAATTATTAATCGCTCCTTAATCGGATGAAAATATCCGATTTTGATACACTTTTTTTTTCAAATGTGGATAATTTCGTCCACAAAAGTGGCTGTTTTATCCACAAAAGTGGCTGTTTTATCCACAAAAGTGGCTGTTTTATCCACTTTGCAACATCATTTAAAGCCCTGTATTTGGGCTTTTTGCGTGTTTTTTTGGAAGAGCTTCTATATTATATTAATAGGAACTCTTTTGACGCTTTTATTTGCTTCTATTCAGTAAGAGCTTCGCTCTTCTGATCTACATATTTTTTTTACCGCTACGCTACCAAAAAAATATGAACTTTTTTTATTTTATTCCCCCCAAAGGGGACAAAAAAAGTCTTATTTTACTTTTTTTCGGATCGGTGTGAATTTTTGAGTTTTAATATACTTTAAGCTTCATTTTATTATACTTTTGTGGTTTTATAAAATAATCAAAAAGTTGGCGCATGAAAAAATATATTAACAGCATTGATATTTCAAAGAAGATACTACTACATTATCAGCCGATAGTTCATAGTAATTGTCATACAATATACAAGTATGAAGCACTTGTAAGACTTGAAGGTGAAAATGGAAACATCCACTTTCCTGATGAATTTTTACCAATCATAAAATCACACGATTTATATGACCTTTTAAATATAACGGTCTTAGAAAAAGCTCTACAAAAATTATTATGTACGCCAAATATAAGAATTTCCATAAATATTTGTTTTAACCATTTGGAGAAAAAAAATATTCAACAAAAAATAAAAGATCTTTTAGATGAGGCTGGAACTAATGTTTGTGCAAGATTAACTTTTGAATTACTTGAAACATATAAGGTAAAAAATTATTCGATTCTTGCAAATTTTGTTTCCTTAATCCGTAGTTATGGGTGCAAAATTGCTATAGATGATTTTGGAACAGGCTTCTCAAATTACAATCATCTGTTAAATGTTGAATTTGACTACTTAAAAATTGCCGGCGAGTTAGTAAAAGATATAGAAAATAATCAAAAAAATTTAGATATTATAGAATCAATTATTCTATTTTGTAAAAATCAGGAAATTATGGTTATTGCCGAGTTTGTTGAGACTGAAGAGATTGCTGCGACTTTAAAGCATATGGGCATTGATTATTTGCAGGGCTACTATTTTGGCAAGCCGCAAGAAAATACCTTAATTCACAAAGCAGTTGCTCATGGGTAAGCATATAATAAAATACAGCGGCTTTTTTTCATTTTTAATTTGGTTTTTTCCAAAACAATATAAGGAAAAAGAGGTTGCACTTAATATTTTGGAAGATGTTGCTATTTTTAAAAGCGATATCTATTCAGGCGTAGCAAAAAAAGTTAACAAAAACATTGCCTTTATTGCCAAGTACGGCTTTGTTTTAATTCTTTTGTTATTAATTTCTCCCGAAAAAACAAGGGAGAGCTGGCTTTTTGAGTTCTCTCTTTTGATAGGTTTTTTTATCCCATTCTTTTTTTTAAAAATTCCATTTTTGAAAATAGATCAATTTATTCTTTCTCTTGCGACGCTTGGGGTGATTACAGCTATTTCGTTGGCAGCATATCTGGTGAATGATTTTTATTTTACAGTAAAGGCTTTGGCGTTTTCTGCTCACAGCGGCATTTTTTTCTTACTGCTGTTTAAATCAATAATTGATTTTGTTGATAATTCAAACAAGACTCTTTATTGCATTTGCGAAAAGAGGATATTGTTCTATGTTTAAATTAGCCTCTATTTTTTTTATTCTTTTTTTTACAGCCGCAGCAGAAGATAGGTGTAAAATAGAGGATAGAGTAATATTAAGTATTCTAAAAAATGAGTCTCACCCGTCAAAAAAAATAGGATATAGTTATTTAATATCCTTTAACAATTCAAGAGAGGCGAAACATGTTAAAAGATATTTGCCTGAAATGTTTTTAGACAGCAGAACTATTGACTGCCAAAATAAGGAAAAATGTATTACTCTCGCCAATAAGCTTTTTAGCATAGGAATTAAAAATTTAGATTTAGGGAGTTTTCAAATAAACTCCTATTGGCACAAGTATGATACGAAAAGTTATTTTGATAACGCCCAAAGCTATAAAATAGCGTGTAATTATGTTGAAGACATGGTTGCAAAACATGGTTATAACTGGTATGCCATAGCACGCTACCACTCTAAAACTACGGAATATAATTTAAAATACCAAAAAAATTTAATAAAAAATTATTTTGCAAATAATGAATGGGGCTCTGTTGATTTACAATAATAAAAAAGAAATTAGTGATTTAGAACTATTAGATATGCAACAGGAAAGCAAAAAGCCTTTTATTGATTTTTTACTCTCAACAAAATGGTATATTTTTATCTTAAAAATATTTGTGGCATATCTTCTAGCCCTTTTATTTATTCACTTTGAGCTTTTCAGTGAATCAGCGATTTATTTTGCCTATTTTGCGGTTGAAGTGGTTTGGTATAATTATCTCAATGACGAAACAGCAAAACCTTAATGCTTAAGCTATATTTTATTATATATTTATTAGAATATCGTATAAATTAAAAAAAGGCAATGTAATAATGACACCGATTCTAAAAATACTTTCATGCACTTTGGCATTTGGACTTTTTTCTCTTTTGCAAGCTGAGCAAAG
Organism: Campylobacterota bacterium; assembly: GCA_030836705.1. GTDB lineage: Bacteria > Campylobacterota > Campylobacteria > Campylobacterales > SZUA-545 > JAUPLZ01. Next base: position 704 of record JAUPLZ010000348.1, on the reverse strand, counting down.
CAAGACAATGACGCAAGAGCAGAGCAAGGTGCTTGGCAATAAAGTCGTAAGCTTTATTAAAAAAACATCCGACGGAAATGTAAAAGAGATGTCGGTTAAAAAAATAGTTCCGCTCGATGACGGATGGTATGGAGTGGTTGTTGATTTGAAGATAAAAAATCAAGAGGGAGAGGTTGAGCAAGTAAAGGATTTGTTTTTAACAAATGGAAAATTTGTAACAAATAATTTACTTGAGATTGAGGGTAACAAAAATTATCGCGCTGCTACTATCGCCGCTGAGAGCAATACGGCGTCTGAGACGCATGATGAATCTTTTTATAACAAAAATAATTTAATTTTTGGCTCGCAGGGAGCGGCGAACAAAGTCGTGATTTTTTCCGATCCGCTTTGTCCTTTCTGTATGGAGCTGTTTCCCAAGATATATGACCACATTAAGAACAAAAAAGATGTAGCGGTTTATTATTATCCGCTACCGCTAGAGAGGCTGCACCCGACATCAAAAGATATTATTAAAGGCATGGAGATTGTCAAAGCCGTTAAAAAGGATTTAACTTTGGACTGGGTGCTATATCGCGCACTCTCAACTAACGGAGATTTTTTACAAATGGCAAAAGACGGCGATATCGTCGGTCTGATGAAAAAAATATTTAATGTTGACATTGAAAAAGAGCCTAGCAATAAGATTAAAAGCAACATAGAACATG
>JAUPLZ010000347.1 GCA_030836705.1 Campylobacterota bacterium | reverse complement strand
TTCTCTTTAAATACTCGACAAAAGCTATATCCATTTTATCGCCGGCAACTCTTATAGATTTGCTTATTACAAGCCCTCCCAAAGAGACAACCCCGATTTCTGTCGTACCGCCGCCAATATCAACCACCAAGCTTCCATTTGGGTCTTTTACAGGAAGTCCTGCTCCAATCGCCGCAGCCATCGGCTCTTCTATCAAAAAAACCTCTCTAGCGCCTGCGCTCATAGCAGACTCTTTTACGGCTTTTCTCTCAACCTGCGTAAGTCCGTAAGGTACACATATAACAATTCTTGGGCGAATAAAAGCTTTTCTTTTATGCACTTTTTCTATAAAGTACCTAATCATTCTCTCAGCCATATCAAAGTCGGCTATAACACCGTCTCTCATCGGTCTTACCGCCACAATATTACCAGGAGTCTTTCCTATCATATCCTTGGCTTCTCTTCCGACTGCGAGTATTCTGCTTCTGCCCATGTTATCTTTTTGCACGGCAACAACCGACGGTTCGTTTATGAGTATCCCTTTGCCTTTTACTATAATAATAGTATTCGCCGTTCCAAGGTCGATAGCCATATCATTTGAAAACATCCCTATTAATTTATCTAGTATCAATTTAATTCCTTATGCACTTTTTTCAATATTAGAATTTTTTATTAAAAGAGGCGATTTTTTATTTTCTATGCACTCTTTTGTAACCACAACTTCATAATTCTTTAGCTCAGGCAGTTCATACATCGTATCAAGAAGTACATTCTCCATTATAGAACGAAGCCCTCTTGCGCCTGTTTTTCTTTTTATAGTAAGCTCTGCAATCATCCTTAAAGCATCGTCATTAAAAGCTAGTTTTGCTCCGTCAAGCTCAAAAAGTTTTTTATATTGATTTACAAGTGAGTTCTTAGGCTCTGTTAAGATTCTTACCATATCATCAACATCAAGCTCTCTAAGAGTTGCAGTCACATGCAATCTGCCGATAAGCTCCGGTATAAGACCGTAAGAAACCAAATCATCAGGCTCTATGCTATCAAGCAAGTTAACTTTTTGCTCTTTTGTTCTTTTTTCTTGATTAAATCCAAGTACATTTTTGCCGAGTCTTTTTTCTATAATATCATTCATCCCCTCAAACGCGCCTCCGGCTATGAATAATATATTAGTCGTGTCTATTTGAATAAAATCTTGATTCGGATGCTTTCTGCCGCCTTTTGCCGAAACATTAACAACGCTTCCTTCTATAATTTTTAGAAGCGCTTGCTGCACACCCTCGCCGCTTACATCTCTTGTGATTGAGCGATTTTCTCCAAGCCTAGCTATCTTATCGATCTCATCGATAAAAACAATTCCTTTTTGCGCTCTTTCTACATCGCCTTCGGCCGCTTGTAGCAATCTTGTCAAAATATTTTCAACATCTTCTCCGACATAGCCTGCCTCCGTAAGACTCGTAGCATCGGCTATAGCGATAGGTACATGCAAAAATTTTGCAAGCGTTTGAGCAATCAAAGTCTTGCCGCTTCCTGTCGGTCCTATTAAAAGCACATTCGATTTAGCTATATCTGTTTGACTATCGTCTTTTACTTGCTTAAAAATTCTCTTATAGTGATTGTAAACTGCAATCGAGAAGACTTTTTTCGCATGATCTTGACCTATTACATATTCATCAAGTATCGCTTTTAGCATTTTTGGTGAAAATTTATCAAAATCTATCTCGCTACCCTCTTCATAGGATTCGCCGAACATGATTTTGTAGGTAGTTGCTATACAGTGTTTACATATGTATGCCTCTAATCCGGCTATGATTGGATTCTCGTTTGTTTCATTGGCACCACAAAAATTACATCTTTTATTTTGCATCTTCACCCTCTTCCTCTTCTTTTACTCTTCCAAAAGGGATGCCCCGCTTTGACTCTAATATAAATTCACACATTTTCGCACTAAGCTCATCAGTACCGCCTTCAAGCATACTTTTTGCACTCTCTTTTATCGGTTCACTGCTTCTAAAAAGCTTTTTGTAGCTTCTTTTAAGAATATCCACACTCTCTCTTCCTAGATTTCTTCTTATGCCTATTACATTTAGCCCTCTTACTTTTGCCCTATTGCCCTCGGCTAAAACAAATGGCGGGATATCTTGTGTAATAGCAGAAGCACCGCCTATCATACAATACGAACCAATCGTTACAAACTGATGAACGGCAGTCATTGCACCAAAAACATTCTTGCTTCCTATTCTCACATGACCACCGACATTTGTAGCATTAGCCATAATATTTTTATCACCTACAACGCAATCATGACCGATATGCACATACGCCATAATGTAGTTGTCGTTTCCTATTACGGTTTTTTTATCGGCAAAACTTGTTCCAAGACTAATAAGAACAAACTCTTTTATTTGATTATTATCGCCGATAATCAGCTCTACTTTTTCTTCTTTTTTATGTCCTATTGATTGCGGCATAGAGCCAAGAATCGTGTATGAACCTATCTCGCAATTTTTTCCGATTGTCGTATGGTTATAAATGCAAGCGCCTTGAGCTATTTTTGTATTCTCGCCAATTACCGCATTTTTACTGATAAAAACAAAAGGTCCTACCTCTACGCCATTTTCTATTTTCGCGCCCTCTTCTATTATGGCAGTTGGATGAATGCTTGACACTATTTGTTTACCACCATAGCTTTTAATTCGGCTTCGCTGGCCAATTCACCGTCAATATATGCTTTGCCGTCAAAAACCCACATAGGACCTCTGTTTTTTTTAAGCGTTACTACATAATCGAGTCTATCACCAGGTTTTACCGGTTTTTTAAATTTTGCTTCATTAATTCCGGTAAAATAAAAAACTTTTTGCTTAATAGCCTCTTTATCTTCGCTTTGAGAAAAAGCAAGTATCCCGCCCGCTTGCGCTAAGCCCTCTAATATCATTACACCGGGATAGATAGGATGTCCTGGAAAGTGTCCTTGAAAAACAGGCTCTGAAATGGAGACATTTTTGTAAGCTTCTATTTTTACACCAACTTCAATATTGGTTACCCTGTC
>JAUPLZ010000346.1 GCA_030836705.1 Campylobacterota bacterium | reverse complement strand
TACGCAGAAGAGATAATTAACTCCGTCGCTGTTAAAAAATTTAAATGTAGCGACGGGGTTTTAGTAGTCGATTTAGATTTCGGAATATCCCAAAGGGAAGGAGCGGAAAACTTAGATTTTGTTGTTAAATCCGCTCTTTCTAATCTTAGAAAAAACAAAGCTAAAAAAATAATTGAAAAAAAATTCAACACAGCATAAAAAATTAAAAATCAAGGGAAAACCCTTGACGAAGAAAAAGAATAAGAGTATAATTTGCGTAGATTTAAAATTGGAGAAAAGATGAATACTAAAGCGTGTGATTAAGCAAAAGCGGTAGGGGAAGGTTTCAAAAACTGTGTTCCTTTAGAAGTTGGGGATTTCACTTTTTTTTATTTACGCAGGTAGAGTATAGTCAGAGTTTAAAATATAGGGTAAATTATGAGTAAAACAAAAAATAATGGAAGAGCTTTTAATACTCTAGTTAATAAGGCAAAAGGTATTAAAAAATGAAATTCATCATAAATCTCTTCTTAGTATTTTCGCTTCTTTTTGCCTCTCAGCTTAATGCAGGATGGATAAAAGATGCTGTTAAGGCTACGGCTGTTGTTGGAGCTGTTAAAGCATATAAAATAGCTAAAGAGAAGAAGCTTATCAATAGAACAAAGCCAACAAAGCACAGCGTACAACAAAAAATCAACAGAAATGTATCAAGCAAAGATGAATTAGATGCACTAAGGAATCCCTTGCAGACAAAACAAACTAAATACGACAATTTTGGGCGACCTAGCCAGAGATTTATCGGAGAAAAAGCAGAAGTTGCCATTAATCCAGAAACCAATAAAATTATTTCCGTTAATCCAACTTCAACTAAAAAAGCTGAAAAATTAAAAAAGGCAAAACAATGATAAAGCTAAACACTAAAGAAATAGATTTTATTTTAGCCAAGTTAGAGCTAGGCAGTGAAACACAAAACTCAGTTAGAAGCGGCAATCTATCCGATGAAATTGCAGATGATATTCGTGACTTATGCACTGAAAAATTAGATGTTTCTGGCTATGATGAAGATTATAATCTTACAGAAGAGGGTGTGATACTGAACGAATTGATTGATAAATTATATACAGGATAGCAACTGACAATGCTGGACGAAATAGTTAAAAAAATGGCTAAAGGGGTAGAAAAACCATGAGCAAAAGAATAGATATCACCAGAAAGATTTTTAACAACATTTATATATTGGAATACATCGGGAGCACAAACACTCACGCTAAATATAAATGCTTATGTATGCCGTGCAACACGGTTATCCATGTTACAAGAGCAAATCTAGTAAACGGGAATAGTAAGAGCTGCCAAAAATGCGGGAATAAAAGGGTGAATTATATCCAAGAACATGAAATTCACCGCCGGCTAAAAAACGGAGACGGCAAGTCACAAATCGCAAGAGAGATGAATCTATCAAGAAATACTATCTACCGCGTAGCAAGAGAATGGGCGGACCAATGACACCTAAAACGGCAAAAGAAATTATAAAATCCCTTAACCTCTCATACGGAGAGTTTTCAGAGTTAATGGGGAAAAATAAAAACTATGTCACAGACTTCAACCGCTACGGAGTCCCGCAGAATATCCAAATCATTCTTGCACTATCACAAGAGCTTTTATCCAGAGGTTCAAATCCAACTAACATCATAAAAAACATTACAAATCAAGGGAAAACCCTTGACAAAGAAAAAGAATAAGAGTATAATTTACATAACTAAAAAATTTGAGGCACAGTATGAAAAAAGAAGAACTCAGAGAAGCAAAAAAACTCTTAACAAAAATGAAATCAAAAATTGAGAAAAGCAAAGGAAGAAAAATCTACGCCCTCTCAAAGGAGATGAGTGAGACCTACTACACATCAAAAGAACTAGACGAGCATCTAAAGAGAGCGTTTTGGAATTTACACAGCAATTTAAAATCAATACTTATGTTTAAAGAGTTGGCCGATTCAATAGAATCTAAATATCCGCAATTCGCAGAGAGAATAATGGATATTTACGGCGCAGCAATAGAGGAGGCAACAAAAGCTATAAATCTCCAAAAAGAGATTGAAGAGGCAGAAAAACTCTTAAAAGCAAATCAAGCTCAAAACGCCCTAAGAGAGCTTATGAAAACAGAAAAGAGAGAAGTTGAATTAAAAAAATTCAACGATTTTCTCCATACACTACGAACATGGACGGAACCAAAAATCAAAAATGGAAGCGTCTATATTAACGGCAAAAGAATCCAGGAAGATAATGAAGTAGGTGTAATTATCGGCAATGGAAAAAGAATCCACAATATGCACGCATATATAGAAACAGACTCAAAAACCGGAGAAAAATATATAGCTCTTTCAAATTATACACAATGGAAAAAATCCCGCCTCTGCATAATTGATGAAGTTAAAAACATTCCGCCTGAAATCATGGCATACCAAAAAGAGGAGTAACCGATGGCAAAGATAAGAGAATTTAGCGAAGCGTTCAAAAAAGCCGTTACAGAAACCGATTTTAGCAAGTTCGGCGGCGAAGAGATTGACGACTTCGACATTAAACATAAAAAAGAGCTCTATTGGGCTTTAGGAATGAATGCAAACGAGAGATCACAAATGTCTAAAAGAGAGTGGGTTGAAGCTCTACTTGATTTACAATATTTTTTTACCCACGGAGAAGAGAAGTGCCAAAACCCTTTATAAAATGGGCAGGAGGCAAACGCCAGCTTATCAAAAAAATAAAAGAGAATATGCCAAAGAGCTATAACAGCTACTTTGAGCCATTTATCGGAGGCGGTGCACTTTATTTTGAGTTAAAACCCCAAAGAGCGTTTATAAACGATTACAACAGCGAGCTTACAAATCTCTATTCAGTAGTAAAACACAAGCCAAGAGAGCTTATCGAAGATTTGAAGCTGCACAAAAACACGGCGGAATACTACTACAAACTCCGCCGGCTAGACAGAGAACCAAATTACAAAGAGCTCCCAGAGCACAAAAGAGCAAGCCGCTTTATCTATCTAAATAAAACCGGCTTCAATGGGCTCTACCGAGTAAATAAAGCAGGTGAAAACAATGTTCCATTCGGAAGATATAAAAACCCGGATATTGTAAACCAAGAGAATATCTTAAAGTGCAGTTTGCTTTTAAACAACACCACAATTACAACAGGCGATTTTACTCTTATTAAAGAGCATATAAAAAAGGGTGACTTCATCTATTTAGATCCGCCCTATGTTCCTATAAGTACAACAGCTAGTTTTACAGCCTATACAAAAGCGGGATTCACGCAAGAGGACCAACTCAGACTAAAAGAACTATGTGATTTTATAAACGAAGCAGAAGGATACTTCCTGCTATCTAATTCTTATACAG
>JAUPLZ010000345.1 GCA_030836705.1 Campylobacterota bacterium | reverse complement strand
GAAGAGGTAATAGGAAATACTCACGATATTATGACCGAACAAGACTCTCAGGACGAACTGCTAAAAGGCATGAAAAGAGCAATGGAGCAAAAGAAAACATGGAATGGGATTGTTAAAAATATCACAAAAAACGGCACCATTTTTTATACCGACACAACTATTGTTCCAATAATAGATGAATCCAACCAAATAATAGAATATATAGCAATAAGAAAAGATATAAGCGATCTTTATAAGAGCAAGCAAAAGCTAATAGATCAGCTTTATTCAGACAATCTTACCGGGCTTCCAAACAGATTAAAACTTATAGAGGATTTAAAAAACAAAGAGAACAAAGAGTTGTTTATGGTGCTCATAAATATAGATAGATTTAAAGAGATAAACGACTACTATGGATATGATATCGGGGACAAACTTTTAATTTCACTAAAAGATAGATTGCTAAACTTTAGTGAAAAAATTCAAGCGAGTGTTTATAGAGTTCACGCTGATGAATTTGCTATTTTGATAAAAAAAGACGATTTGAAAAAAACAATTGATGAAAATGTTGAGGAGCTGCATAAAGAAGTAGACGATAAACCTTATAAAATAAAAGATGACGAGTTTAACCTAAATATCACAATTGGTGCGTCGGCAGTAGATAAAATAGCAACAAAAGAAGAAAATGACCTTTTGGTAAATGCTGATTTGGCACTAAGAAGCGCAAAAAAAGAGAAAAAAGATTTCTTGGTTTTTGACTCCACTATTTCTCTAAAAAAAGAGTCGGAAGAGAATTTAAAATGGACTCAAAAATTAAAAGATGCTATTAAAAACGATAGGATTATTTCATATTTTCAACCAATTTACGACAACAAAGCCAAAGATATAAAGAAAAAAAGATATGAATGTCTAATGAGGCTTGTAGAAAACGATGGTTCAATAGTTTCTCCATTTGCATTTTTAAATATTGCCAAAAAAGCCAAGCTGTATACCAAGCTTACAAAAATAATGGTAGAAAAAGCGTTCGAAACATTTAAAGACAAAGATAATTTTAGCTTCTCCATAAACATATCGGCGGAAGATATCCTAGACAAAAACACAGCTAGTTTTATTAAGGAAAAAGTAAAAGAAAGCCCTGTGGCAAAAAATGCGATTTTTGAAATAGTAGAATCAGAGGGGATTGAAAATTTTTCAGAAGTAAAAGATTTTATAGATTATGTTAAATCATTTGGGTGCAAAATAGCCATAGATGATTTCGGCACGGGATATTCAAACTTTGAATATTTAACAAAACTAAACATAGATATCATAAAAATCGACGGTTCTTTAATCAAAAATATCACATCCGACAAAGATGCACAAACAATTGTTAAAACGATAATAGAATTTGCAAAAGAGCTGAATATAGAGATAGTTGCAGAATATGTTCACTCAAAAGAGGTTCAAAAAGAGATAGAAAACCTTGACATTAAGTATTCTCAAGGCTTTTATCTAAGCGAACCAAAAAACAGCATCTCTTAGAGCTAAAAACTTATTTTTTCTTGACCGATTCTATAAAGTGCAAAATCATATTTAACAGGGTCGCTTGCATCAAACTCTTTTAGTTTATCGGTAAGCAATAGCGCCGCTTTTAAATCATACTGTTTTCTATTTAAAAGCCCAAGCTTATTTGAAACGCTAAAAGTATGAGTATCTAGCGGGATTATGAGTGAGCTTTTATCTACGCTTTTCCACAAGCCAAAATCTATATTATCCTCTCTTGCCATCCAGCGCAAAAACATATTCCATCTTTTAAGAGGAGATGAAAGTGACGGCTTTAATTTATTTGGCATAGCTGAGATTAAAAAACGATAGCCTTGCGAATCATAAGAGTTTAAATCGTTAATTTTTGCTATTAATTCTCCTATTCCGTCAAGTACGCTTTTTTCTTTTTTGTAACCTTTTAAAAAAATGTTTTCCAATGAGTCTTCAAGCAAAAGCCGTCTTAAAGTTAAAAAAATATTTATCACATCATCGCTCTTTTGAAATCGATAATAGTGATTTGAAAATGCTTTTTTGATATTTTTTTCACTATCTTTCAATAACGAAAAATCAAGAGTTTCTAAAAATTTTACTATCATTTTTGCATTTCCATAGGCAAACAATGAGCAAATAAGTGATATTGTCGGATCTTTGTACTTCCTTGCAACCAATATAGGATCAGGTCTCTCGTCGCAAACCTCATAAATAGAGTCTCTTTTTTTTATCTCTTCGTCAAGTATTTTTTTTATATCCATCAAGCGGTTTTCTCTTTTTTATTAAAAACGGTTTGAAAAAAATCACTTATTTGAATTAGCAAAAATGAAATAATAAATATGCAAGCCCCCGGAAAAAAACTAATCCACCAAGCAATATCCATCACCTCTTTTCCCTCTGCTAGCATTGAACCCCAGCTCATCTGCGGCGGCACTATCCCAAGACCCAAAAAACTAAGTCCGCTCTCAGCAAGTATGGCTCCGCTAACTCCAAATGTAAAACTTATAAGAAATATTGGCGCTATAAGCGGCGTATAGTATTTGAAGATAATTTTTCCGCTTGGCACGGAGCCTAATTTTAATATTTTTATAAATGGCTTACTCGCTATTCCAAACGCCTCGCTTCTTATCATTCTAGCAGTGCTCATCCAACCGGTAATAGAAATAACAATTATCAAAACAATTGAGGAAGCCTCTACATAACTCACAAGCGCCAAAAGAAGAAAAAAAGTAGGAAATGTCAAAAAAAGATCAATAGCGGTTACAATCGACTTGTCTGCTTTTCCCTTAAAATAACCGGCGCTAGTTCCTATTATAAGCCCGATAAACGAACCGATAAGCCCGCTTCCAACACCAATCAAAAGAGAGGTTTTTCCGCCTTCAATTACTCTTGCAAAAACATCTCTTCCTAGCCTGTCCGTTCCGAAAAAATACTCAAAAGAGGGAGGCAAAAGAATCGCATCTTTATTAAGCTCATAAGCAGAAGTTGAAATAAAAAAATCACCAAATAGAATAAAAAACAAAAAAGAAGCGGTCGCAATAAAAAGAATTTTTGTTTTTTTGTCCACTCTTTACCTTTTTTAAGGTCTACTGTTTTAGGGTAAGAAGAGTATCTAGCATCTGCTGTATAGTCGTAATAACTTTTGCATTTGCACCATACCCAGTTTGATATTTTAAAAGATTCGTTAACTCTTCATCAACGCTTACTCTGCTTATTGCGTCTTGTTGGGACTTAATAGATGTATAGACGGCACTGTGTGTATCCATCTGAAGCTTTGAGCCATTCGTGTCTTCTGCTAACTTCCCAGCATAATATCTATATCCGCTTGCTATCGTTTCATATGTTACGGTGCCGTCAACATTAAAAAACGGTATTTTGTTGTATTGAAGCTGTTGAATATCGTTTGCCACGACATTGTTACCGTCAACAGGGTTTGAATATGCGTTCATAAGAGCCGGATTCTCTTCATAATTTGTATTAAGGCTTATATTTTTTGCACTATCGCCCTCTAAAAATTTATGAAGCCCTAGCGCCCCTGCAAATCCAGTTCCGTCATCAACTATATTAAAATAGGATCCGACATCTTTATTTTTTGTAGTTATAGTAAATCTATTGTTTGAAAAAACTGCCTCTATCGTATCATCAACATCATTGCTAAAGTCATTATCGCCATCATCATCAATATATTTCATATTTATTTGTGCGGCAATACCGTTAAGACTGGAATACAAAGGATCGCCACTATCTTTGTCTATTTTAATCGTTCTTGTTGATTTTTGATTCCCTTGCTCGTCAAATATGCCTATATCAAAAGTTCCATTTGTAATTTCAAACGGTATATCTATCGCATCTACTGTTGAAAGCGGCTTACTCCCTGTAATGTTTAAAGCTTCGGTTATGAGAGTATTATCCTCTTTTATTAAGACCGCAGATACTTTTTCACTACCGGTCCCACCGTCTGGTTTTAAAACTAAAGAACCTAGCTCTATTTCCGCTTTTGCATTTATGTTTTGATTTGCAAACTCTGCATTTATTTGATCTACTATATCTTTTAATGAACTTGTTGTCGGATCAAGCGCTACTTTTATATCCCCTTGAATTATTTTACCGGAGAGGTCATAAGTAGAAATAACCATCTCTCCGGCTTGAACTTTTTTGTCATATTTTTTATCCATCAAGTTTGAGAGAACGCTTCCGGTTTCTGTTGAAGTAAGACTTATGCTTTTGCCGACTTGATCCGAAAACATATAGGTGTCAGCGCTTTTTGCATAAATATTATTTGTTTGCTGTATAAGACTTCTTGAAAGAACATCAAGACCGTCTATATAGTTTTGTATCTTGCCGTCGGCAGGCTGGCTTAAATCATAGTTAAAATTTCTTCCTCTTAAATCAAGAATCGCTCCTATTTTGCCCTCTTTAACATTTGCCGTAATGTTTTTTAGCGTATGGTCTTGAGATTTAAAAAAAACGGATCTAAGATTTCCCGTTGTCCCGTCAGATGCATCAATAACAAGAGGATGAAATGAGTTTCCATCTACTAGAGGATACCCTCCAAGCTCAACAGAGTATGTTTCTGAATAATCGGCATGACTCATATCGACTTCAATAAATGATTTTGTTCCCATTTTATTTATAGTCGGCGAAATAAGCGTGCTTAGTGCAATCTCAAGCTGATCTCTCTCGTCTCTTAGTTTATTTGCATGAACATAATCCGTTGTTTCGACTTGAGTTATTTGATAGTTTAT
>JAUPLZ010000344.1 GCA_030836705.1 Campylobacterota bacterium | reverse complement strand
GTTTGAAGACCAAAAATAATAATAATCCCGCCTGCAATCCAAGTGACCCATCTGTGATTGAATATATCCTCAATAAGCTCTGCCATCGATGCGCCAAGCAGAATAAAAATAAGACTAAAACCTAGAATAAACATTAAAGATGCGAATACGATTCTTAAATGCTGTTTTTTACTCAGCACTTCATCATGCTCAAGCTCTTTTATTGAAATACCGGAAATGTAAGAAAGATAAGCAGGTATAAGAGGCAAAACACAAGGGCTTGCGAATGTCAAAATTCCAGCCAACAAGCTAACCAAATAAGGCGCTGTTTCAAACAAGTTTATTAACGACTCTTCCATGAAAAACCTTTCAAATGTTAAAATTGATGAAGTATAACACCGTTAGCCTTACGAAAAAGAGGGGTTTTATTTCGTCTTGCTATCGATAAATTTTTGAACAAAATCTCTTATCTCTTTGTAGACATGAAACTCTTTTATATTGTTCATTCTGCCGCCGCTCGCATTTGGATGTCCTCCGCCGTCAAATATCTCAACCGCCATTTTGCTTACATCCAATTTGCCGTCTGCTCTTATGCTTATATTTCCAGTAGGAGCCACATCCATAAAAAAATCAAACTCGGGATTGGCTTTTAAAAAACTATTTCCAAGAACAGAGGTGTTGCCTATTTGAGTGGTCATTATGCCTTTATGCTCTTTGTAATGAATCGATAACTCCTCTTTTCTTTTTGATAAAAGATTTGTTATAAAACCAGATGTAAGATTATCAAGCGTATCTCTTGCACTGCTATCGATAGCGGCTTTTTTATTTTTTATAAGATCATCATCAAGCTCTATATATCTATTTTTATCAAGATACTCATATGATGATTTAAGCAGCATTAGTCTAAATTCGACATTTTCATCTTTAAAAAGTATCTTGTTTACCTCTTTTGCTTCAACTATGTACCTATTTAACACTTTTCCAAACTCAAACCACTCATCTTCTTCATTCCATAAATCAAAAGCATTAATAGCAAAAACAAATTTTTCAAGCTCGTTTGAGACGGTAATCTTTGGATAGTTTTTTTTGAAATACTCAAGCGTAAGAAGAGTAGCGCACTTTGTATTATCAAGAAAATACCAATCATACTGCTTCGCCTGCTCTGCGCCGGTTTGGTGGTGATCAAGAAGAGTCAAATCGATATTATAGTTCATAAACTTCATTCTAGCCACGACTTGATCTATATATTTGCACTCCTCTTTTGTCATATTGAGGTCGGTAATTAAAATCAGGATTTTTACTTTTGAATCGCATAATTTTATGTCATTTTCAATCTGTTTTAATCTAGCGGTTACTTCATTTCCGTAGTTAGAATTATAAAAGCTTATATTTTCGCAAAAGCTGCTAGCCACAAGCTGGCAACCATAGCCGTCTAAATCTATATGCGATAGGTGGAATATTTTCATAATACGATAATCCTGTAGTTTTTTGCACAACAATAGTGCTCGGAGTATATCACAAAAGAATAAAAATTATTGGTACATTTGTCCTCATCTAAATGTCACCTTTTTTCAGATAGAATCTCGCATGAATTTTTTAGAAAATATAGAAAGTATCGAGCCAAAAAAAGCACTTGATTTATTGCAGCAAAGATTTGAAAAAAATAGAGTTTTTTTCGACAAAAATCTCCCTCATTTGGGAGAGCTTTTAAAAGAAAATACAAAAGAGTTTCATCTTTATATTGATTCAAGAGGCATAAACATAGCCACAAATGACGGAAAGATACTTTATCCGATAGAAAACGGCAAATCAACAATATTTAAAATTTCAAAAAAACTAAGCGAAAATCTCTCTACAAATCCTATTTGCAAAAAAATTTTTAATCAAAAAGGCGTTGTACGCTATAACGAACCCACAATCCCAATAACTACAAAAATCGTAAATGAAATAGTCGATAATCTTGAAAAAAACGAAAATTTTAGCAACAAAAGCATCTATTTAGGTGAAAACAATATTTTACCGACGCTCTCTGTTTTTGGACTTACGAGCGGGCTTCAAATCGAATACATAAAAAGAGATTATTCATACATTCATGCTCTGTTTATTTATGAGCCCAATATTGATTTTTTCATTATTTCTAACTATTTTATCGATTATGAAGAGTGCTATAAAAAAATAGGCTTTGACTCTTTTTATCTTTTTGTAAAAGGTCATACAAGCCTTCATGTGATAAAAAAGTTCTACGCTTCGCACCTTATTACAAACAACTATTTAAGATTTGAGATTTCTACATATGAAGACAAAAGAATAAAAGACGCGAGAGATTCATTTCTTAATATCCAAAGACAAAACACAAGAGGCTGGGGAAGCATAGATGACGAGATGGTGGGTTTAAAAAACAGGATAAAAAACATCGACCCAAAAAACCCAAAATATCCTATTTTTGCAAAACCGCTAACACTTGATTATCCTATTTGCGTAGTCGGAAACGGACCGTCGCTTAATGAGCTTATGCCGTTTATAAAAGAAAATAGCGACAAAATGATAATTTTTTCAAGCGGAACGGCTCTTAAACCGCTTAAAAACTACGGCATAGAGCCTGACTTTCAAATAGAAATAGAAAGAAGAGACCATGTTGCGAGTGTGCTAAAAGAAGCGCCCTTGGGAAATACTACGCTTTTAGCTGCTGATATTGTAGACCCTAGCACGCTTGAGTGCGCCAAAAAATCACTGCTTTTTATAAGAGCTACATCCACAAGTGCCACCATGAATAAGCCAAAAAAAATTATAGAATTTTCAAATCCGATAGTAGGAAATGCCTCCGTAGCCTTAGCGCTTGAAATAAGCAAAAATGTTCTTTTGTGCGGGCTTGATGTGGGCTTTAAAGGTGACGGCAAACAGCACGCAAAAGGCTCGTATTACGACAACACAAACGACAAATCGCAAGAAAAAATACCGACAAGAGGCAATTTCTCCTCCAATATCTACACAAACTCGCTATTTTCACTTTCAAGAGAGATGTTTGAGCATGCAATAGCT
>JAUPLZ010000343.1 GCA_030836705.1 Campylobacterota bacterium | reverse complement strand
GTTATCAACTCTTACAGCGTCGCATAGCACAGACTATGCGAAACCTGATATTTATGAGCTGTATGCACTTGCGGATGTGCCGGCGGATTATGCAGCGTAAGTGCATGCAAGCTTAACAAAAAACAATAAACAAGGATTACCTATGAAAAGGTGGTACGCTGAAAAAGAGATATTAGAATATTTGGGTGTTTCGAGGACATGGCTTAATAATCTCAGGTCTTCTGGCGTACTTATTGACGGCATCCATTTTTCAAAAGTCTATGGTAAGATATTATTCGACAGAGAGGAAGTAGACAAAATGGTGCTTATTTGTTTCACAAAGGAAGCAGATGGCAAGTATATTCCCCAAGAGAGGGAAACTTTGGATAAGTTTATATCTAAATGGCAAGAGAGTTCAAAAACCAACAGGGTTAGAGGACACTCCAAAAAATAGAAGGCGAGTTGAAAAAGACTTAGAAGACCTTGAATATCAGGTAAAGTCAGGGCGAATCAAGCTTGATCAAAAATCAAAAAGTTTTAGCTATTATGCTAAAGTGTTCATTGAAAATAAAACTCAGACACTAAAACCCACAACGCTTGCAAAATACCACTCAGCTTTATCATACATTGTAGAAACATTTGGGGAAAGCGATATTACAAACATTAAGGTTTCAGATGTCAGAAAATGGGTAAATACCCTCCTTAAAACGCTCAAAGTAAAAACGGTAGAAAATTACATTATCGTCTTAAATGGTATTTTTCATGAGGCGTTGTACGACGAGGCAATAGATAAAAACCCCATGATACACATAAAACTACCAAGCAGAGAAAAGGTTGATATTGAGCCTTTTTCGCAGGATGAAGTTGGTCTAATGCTTAAAAATACCAATAGTGATTTTCAAAATATGATAGCTGTGCTTGCTTATACAGGTGTGCGAGTCGGGGAGTGTCTTGGGCTTAAATGGGATGATATAAATTGGAACTCCAGAGAAATCTATATCCAGCGCACTCGGAACGCCAAAGGCGAGATGAAGCCAAAAACGAAAGAATCCGTTAGGCTAATACCCATTTTTGCCTCTCTTATTCCTTTTTTGCAAAACCAATACACAAAAACTGGAATGAGAAGCGAATATGTTTTTGTAACACAATTTGGAGAACCTTATTTTACTTCAAACAAAATAATGATTTACAAATGGACACCGCTTTTAAAATCTTTGGGTTTAAAACACAGAAGATTGTATGATTTAAGACATACTTTTGCAACAAACATGTTAAATAGTGGAAATTTCACAGCCATGCAGATAGCAAAGTGGTTAGGGCACACAAATACGCAGATGTTGTTTACAAAATATGCTCGATATATAAAGAGTGAACAGTATCAAATTAACAAGGATTTCGACTTATATGGCAACCATGTAGCAACCGCTAAAACTGATGACTCTACAAAGTCAGTCATAGCTTAAAAAGAATGGTGCGGAAGAGAGGACTCGAACCTCCACGCTGTGAAGCACCAGATCCTAAGTCTGGCGTGTATGCCAATTTCACCACTTCCGCATTTTTGACAGTATAAAAAAGGTGGTGACCCCGGCAGGATTCGAACCTGCGACCTACGGCTTAGAAGGCTGTTGCTCTATCCAGCTGAGCTACGGAGTCAATTTTTGGCGCGCCCGATAGGAATCGAACCCATAACCTACTGATCCGAAGTCAGTCACTCTATCCAGTTGAGCTACAGGCGCAATAACCTTAAGGTTACGCTATAAAAAAATGGGGTGGGTAATGGGGCTCGAACCCACGACCCCCAGAACCACAACCTGGTGCTCTAACCGACTGAGCTACACCCACCACAAATGGTCGGGATGAGAGGATTCGAACCTCCGACCCCCTGGTCCCAAACCAGGTGCGCTAACCAGACTGCGCTACATCCCGTAATTGAAACGAGATTGTAGCTTCTTTTACTTAAGTTGTCAATAAATATTGCTCAACTTTTATCACAAATTAAAAAAAGTGTTTTTATTATTCGGCTTTTTCTTTTTTGTGTTCTAATTTTTCTTTTTTCTTATAATCTTTAATGTGCTTCTTGATCTCTTGTTTTAGCTCTTTTTTAAAGATATTCTTGATCTGTTTTTTTACTTGCTTTTTTAGGTTTCTGCCTGTTTTCTTACCCATTTTAACTCCTTTGGTATTGTGTGTTCTATGCTATATGAAGTTTGCTTAATTTCTATTCAAAGCATTAAGATCTTCAAATGCCTCTTTTACTCTTTTTACAAGCGTATTTTGACCGGCTCTTAGCCAAACTCTTGGGTCGTAATATTTTTTATTTGGCTTATCTTCACCCTCTGGATTGCCTATTTGACCTTGCATGTAGGCTTTATTCTTTTCATAGTAGTCCTTTATGCCTTGCCATGTAGCCCATTGCGTATCGGTATCTATATTCATCTTAATAACGCCATAACTTATAGCCTCTCTTATCTCTTCTTTTGTAGAGCCGGAGCCGCCGTGGAAGACGAAATTGATAGGCTTTTCACTTGTGTTAAATTTCTTTTGTATATATTTTTGTGAATTATCAAGAATCTTAGGAGTTAAAACCACATTTCCCGGCTTATAAACACCATGAACATTTCCAAAAGAGGCAGCTATTGTAAATCTATTGCTGATTTTAGACAATCTTTCATAGGCATAGGCTACATCTTCAGGCTGTGTATACAAAAGCGAATTATCCATACCGCTATTATCAACACCGTCTTCTTCTCCGCCTGTACACCCTAATTCTATTTCGAGCGTCATCCCTATCTTGCTCATTCGTTTGAGATATTTTTCACAAATTTCTATATTTTCCTTAAGGCTCTCTTCACTTAAATCAAGCATGTGCGAGCTAAAAAGCGGTTTACCGGTATGTTCAAAATGTTTTTCGCCTGCATCAAGTAAACCATCTATCCATGGAAGTAGTTTTTTTGCGGCGTGATCCGTATGTAAAACAACTGGTATGCCGTACGCCTCCGCCATCATATGAATATGCTTAGCTCCGCTTATTGCTCCTAAAATAGCGGCTTTTTCATTTTCATTAGAAAGCCCTTTTCCGGCATAAAACGCCCCGCCTCCGTTTGAAAACTGTAAAATAACAGGAGAATTCACAAGTTTAGCGGCTTCTAAAACCCCATTTATAGAATCAGTTCCTACGATATTTATTGCAGGAATTGCAAATCCGTTTCTTTTTGCAATCTCAAAAACTTTTGTTACATCATCACCAAATAAAACACCAGCTTTTACATAATCAAGTATCTTTTCGCTCACTTTTTACTCCAATTAGTTGTATTTAATTTTTGCTTGTTTTTTTAACTCTTCTATTTTATTTTCTATTTTGTCTTTAAATCTCTTCATTTTAGCACCGTCAAACATTTGAGATTTTACCTCTTCAAACGGCACTACTCCGCCCTTTTTTTTATCAGCCAAATAAATAACATGGTATCCAAAATTTGTCTTCACTGGGGCTTGAGTCATTTCACCGACACTCAAAGAGAAAGCTGCGTCGCTAAATTCTTTTACCATTTGGTCTCTTCCAAAAACTCCCAAATCCCCGCCATTTGGTGCGCTTGGACCGGTTGAGTATTTTTTAGCCGACTCAGCAAACTCTTTTGCTAGATTTTGTTTAGAAGCTTTTTTCAAATTATTAATTATTTTTTTCGCCTCTTCTTCTGTTTTTACTAAAATATGACTTGCTTTTGCCTGTTCCGGCTGTGTTAGCGTCTGAATATTTTCATTATAAAAATCTTTTGCGTCTTTTTCACTTACTTGAATTTGATCAAGCTCTTGTTTTTGCCACGCTTGAAGAGCTATATCGCCTTTTGCCGCGGCAAGCGCTCTTTGATAATCTTTGTTTTTATCTATATTATTTTTGAATGCATGTTGCACAAGAAGCTTTTTTGTAACAGCTCCTTCAATTATTTTTTGCTTGTATTCATCGGGGATATCGTCAAATGACTTTTCGCCTTGCGTCATCTGTCTTGCTATGAGATCTATATCCTCTTTTGTTACATCCTCGCCATTTACCGTTGCTAAAACACCGGCAAAAAGAGTTGATGCCAATGTTGAGGCTACTATAAACGAGGCTATGATTTTTTTACCCATTAATTTTCCTTTTTTTATTTAAGAGTTGCAAGATTTTATCATACAAAGATTAACAAATAGTTTCGCACATAGAGCCTAAAAAAGAAGCTCCTCTTTTGCAGGCTCTATCATTTTGTTTGCCATCGGCGGCTTGGATATGTCGGTAAATATCTCTTTTTTGCCGTTTATTTGTACTTCACGAACTCCTTCTGGTCTAACAAAATGTCTAATCATTTCCGGACGGGCTTTTAACAGTTTTTCATAATAAAATTTAAAAACCGGCGCAGCCGTTCTTCCGCCGGTCTCGCCCCTTGCTATCTGAGTGCTATCGTCATTTCCGAACCAAATTACCGTTTGAGTCGAAGGAGTAAACCCGCAAAACCATGCATCTTTGTTATCATTTGTCGTACCTGTTTTTCCGGCGGTCTCTATTCCTATCGGTTTTGCCGCTTTTCCAGTTCCTCTTTCTACAACATCTTTCATAACATCTATCATAAGATACGCCTGCTCTTTGGTTGTAACTCTTCTTTTTGATGTTTTATAAAATTTTGTTTCGCCGTTTGCTTTTTGAACTTTTTCTACAAGATACGGTTTTACTTTTTCGCCGTAGTTGGAAATAATAGTCATATATTCACTCATTTCCATCGGGGTAAGAGTCAAGGTTCCAAGCGCCAAAGACAAATCGTTGGAAAGATTGGTAAAACCATACAGGGAAAGCCTTTCGCGAATCAGATTTAATCCTATATCATCAAGAAGATTTATAGACGCGAGATTCCTAGAGTGTGTTACTGCTTCTCTAGCACTCATTAAGCCTACGAAATTTCTCTCATAATTTTCAGGTCTCCAGATTTTTTCTTCATCTTCGCTTACTTTAAATTTGTATGTTCTTGAAATATCGGCAACAGGCGATGCCGGAGAGTATCCCAAATCAAAAGCCGCAAGATACAAAAATGGCTTAAAGCTACTTCCTGTCTGCCTTTTGGCTCTCATTGCTCTATTAAAAGGACTCTTGTAATAATTGATTCCGCCGCTCATAGCGATAATCTTTCCGCTCTCTTGCTCAATCGATACTATTGCCCCGTTAAACTTTGAAACATTATAGTTATTGCTAGCGTTTCTATCTGCTTCTGATAAATTTCCATCAAACATATCTGCATCGGTTAAAATATTTTTATTTCTCTGCGTGACGATTCTATAACCATACAGAAGAGCTTCATTTGCAATTTTTTGAGCTTCGCTATCTATAGTGGTATAAACAGAATATCCGCCGTTTTTTATATCTTTAAACTCACTAGAAAGCTCTTTCATGACAGCCTCTACTACATAAGGAGCTATATTTTGACTAACGGGTTCATCATAGACAATTGGAGTTTGGGCAATAGCATTTTGATACTCTTTTTCATTTATCCAGCCCAAATGCATCATCCTCTCAAGCACCGTATTTGCTCTTGCGTTTGACATCTCCTTGTGTTTTGTCGGGTCATAAAAACTAGGAGCTCTTGGAAGTCCACAAAGAACCGCTATCTCTTTTAGCGTAAGCTCATGTGGTTCTTTTTTAAAATACCCTCTTGAGGCTGTTTTTATTCCGTAATATCCGTGTCCAAAATATATTTCATTTAAATATCTCTCTAAAATCATCTCTTTTGAAAGCTCTCTTTCTACTCTTATTGAAAGAAACGCCTCTTTAAATTTTCTTAATACCGTTTTTTCTCTTGTCAAAAGTACATTTTTTACAAGCTGCTGTGTAATAGTACTAGCTCCTTCAACCGCTTTTCCGGCAAGTGCTACCTTATAAGCCGCTCTAATAATCGCCTCGAAATTCAATCCTTTGTGTTCAAAAAATGCAGTATCTTCGATAGCAATCATCGCTTCGATAAGTCTTGGCGGAATCTCTTCAAAATTGGCATAAACTCTGTGCTGATCTTCAAAAACATTTGCTAAAAGGTTGTTATTTTTATCAAAAACCTGTGTTGTTAGCTTTGGCTTATAATTAATAAGTTCATCAATATCGCCATTATTAAAAAGATATATGCCGTAAGCAATAATAGATATTACTAAAACAAATATCACAAGCAAGATTCTTTTTAAAATCTTCATCATTCTCTCCATGTTCTATATTTAAAATTTGAGTCAATTAAACTTTTTGTATACTCTTCTTTTGGGTTTTTTATAATATTTTCCAAACCACCAAACTCTATTATTGAGCCGTTTTTTAAAACCACAATCTCTCCACACAAATTCTCGACGCTTGCCATATCGTGAGAGACAAAAAGCAGATAAAACCCCATCTCTTTTTGTAGTTTTTTCAAAAGCGCAATTATATTGTTTTTTGTAGCACTATCAAGTGCCGTAGTCGGTTCATCCAAAAGCAAAAGTTTTGGTTTATGCGAAAGCGCTATAGCTATAACCACCCTTTGAAGCTGACCGCCGCTAAGCTCTGATGGAAACTTTTCAAGCGTATCGGCATCCAAATCCACCAATCCTAAAAGCTCTTTAATTCTCTCTTTCGGAACAAAAAACTGCTTATGAATTTTACTCATCGGGTTTAGTGATGTAAACGGATTTTGAGGGATTAAGACAACGCTCTCGCCTCTTTTTAGCTCAAAATCACTTTTTATATCAATCTCAAGCTCCATACTTGAGGGCAGCATGCCTAATATGGCTTTTAAAGTCAAAGACTTTC
The DNA here is from genome assembly GCA_030836705.1 of Campylobacterota bacterium. Taxonomy (GTDB): domain Bacteria; phylum Campylobacterota; class Campylobacteria; order Campylobacterales; family SZUA-545; genus JAUPLZ01. Next base: position 12,427 of record JAUPLZ010000343.1, on the reverse strand, counting down.
CGCTGCCGCTCATTCCTACCATCGCTAGAGAGTTTTTTATTTCAAAACTTACATCAAGAAGCTTTTTATTATTGTGCGCAATCGTAAGTTTGTTTACTTTTATCATATTTGAATCACAAATAAAAACAACAATCCTAAAATAATTCTATAAACACCGAACGAAACAAAGCTAAATTTGGATATAAAATCTAAAAAAAGCTTTATCGTTAAATATGCCACAGCAAAAGCCGTCACAAAACCAACAGCAAGCACACTCCAATCATCAAGCTGCATCGAGTTGTGGTTTTTTACGACATCAAGTCCGGTTGCCGCAAACATTGTAGGAATCGCTAGTAAAAAAGAAAATTCTGTCGCCTCTTTTCTGTTTACGCCGACAAGCATAGCTCCTATTATTGAAGCTCCCGCCCTTGAGACACCGGGAATTAATGCAAACGCTTGAAATAGTCCTATTTTTAGAGCAGTCTTGTAGTCTATTTTTTCTAGCGTATTCATAGTGCATTCGCTCTCTTTGTATCGCCATTCAACCAAAATAAAAATAACTCCGCCGACAATAAACATCCAATAAATAAGATTGCTATCTGCAAAAAGGGATTTGATTTGCGAGTGAAATAAAAATCCAAGCATTCCCATGGGAATAAATGCTATAGCTATTTTAATCCAAATAGAAAGCGATTGAAAAAGCTTGTCTTTATACAAAAAAAGCACCGATAAAACAGCGCCAAGCTGTATTGCCACTTCAAAAGTAGTGTGGATTGCGTTTTGTTCTAAGCCCATCATTTTTGAAGCAAGTATCATATGCGCTGTTGAAGAGATAGGCAAAAATTCGGTAATTCCCTCTACTATTCCAAGAACTATTGATTCAAAAATTGTCATTTTGTTTTAAAACCTCTTCTTTTGTATGCGATATAAACCAATCCAACGATGATTAAAAAAACTATCGTAAAAATCACTATTTGATGAAGATAATCTTTTATCAAGGTTTCATTAGCACCTATAAAATAACCAAGCAGAGTAAGAATCAAAACCCAAATCCCAGCGCCGAGCGTAGTAAAAAACATAAACTGTTTTAAATCCATTCTTGCTATTCCAGCAGGCAAAGAGATGTATTGTCTTACTCCGGGAATAAGTCTGCCGCTAAAAGTGGAAATATGCCCGTGCTTTTCAAAAAACTGCTCCATTTTGAAGATATTTCTCTCGTGAATCAACATATACTTTCCATACTTTAGAAGAAATTTTCTACCGAGCTTTAAGGCGAAATAATAATTAAAAAGAGCACCTGCCAATGAACCGGCTATGCCTGAAAAAAGAACGGCAAAAATATTCATCTCGCCCTTGCTTGCCAGATAACCTGCGGGAATCATCACGACTTCCGACGGAAAAGGAAAAAAAGAACTCTCAAGAACCATCAAAAAAAACACTCCCAAATAACCCATATCCGATACACTTTGCAGTATAAAATCAACTATTTCTTTGAACAATCAATTCCTTTAAAATATTTTTTATAGAGAAAAACAGCAACAACGCTTCCTATAAATGCGCCGGCAATTGTATCGCTTAGATAGTGAACCGTCGTACTTATTCTTGTAAATGCTATAAAAAAACCAAACAATATAAAATAAACCTTATATTTTGGAAACATAATAGCAAGCGCTACACCGACCGCAAACGCGGTAGTAGTGTGACCTGACGGAAAAGAGTTAAATTTGTATTCATTAAAATGCCATCCGTCAAACCCATAAAGATTTTCTTTAAAAAATTTTACCGGTCTATATCTTCCCGCAGTGCCTTTTATTATCCCTGAAATTATTCCAGAAAGTCCTACCGAGAAAAAAAGAAAAAGAGCTCTTTTTGCATAAATTTCATTTTTTTTTCTATAAATTAAATAAACAACAAACCCGCTTGCTATAAACCAATGCGACTCGCCCGCAATCGAAAGAGTCGTAAAAAAATCCTCAAAAAACCTATCTTCATAAACTCTAAAAAATGAAGCTACCGGAATATCAAGATAAAAATATGCAAAAATACCAAATGCGGCATAGAGCATTAAAGACCAGTAAATCCAAGCTTTATCTTTGGTCACTTATGAAATCCCATTATTTTCTCACTGTCAAAATTCCCGCTTAACTCTTTTTTAATCATCAAAACAAAATCATCCAAAGTAAAAATAGGATTCTCTTTTGCCGCCACCGAATAAGCCGTATTTTTTATGATTAAATCTATCTGCCCGCCCGTTAGTTCATATTTTGCAAGCTTGCCAAAATCAACATCATCCGCCATTGGAGCATTTTTTGGCATCATCTTACCCCAAAGCTCTAATCTTTGCGCAAGATCCGGTTTTTCAAATTTTATTTTATAGTTAAATCTTCTGCTAAAAGCATTATCGATATTTTCCAATAGGTTTGTCGTAGCAATCAAAACCCCTTGAAATCTCTCTATTTGCTCTAAGAATATATTTTGCATTTGATTGTGCATTTTATCAGCACTGCTTCCGGCACCCGCGCTTCTGCTGCTTAAGAATTGGTCTGCTTCGTTTAAAAGCAGTATCGGCTCACTTTTTGTTTTTTCGGCTATCTCTTTGTAGCTGTCGAATATTTTTCTTACATTTTTTTCACTCTCTCCGATGTACATTGAGAGAATTTTGCTGCAATCAAAACTTATAACCTGTTTTTTTAGAGATTTTCCAAGCGAAAGTGCCGTCATGGTTTTGCCGGTTCCTGGAGTGCCGTAGAAAATTATCTTCGCATCAATTCCGGCTTTTTTATCTCTTATTCCCCAGTTTTTAAGCAAGTTTATTACATTTTTATCCACTTGCTTTAGCAGGGTATTTATCATCTCTCTTGTGTTTTTATGAAGCACTACATCTTCTAAGGTAGTTTTTGGCTCGATATGCTCAAATATCTCTTGCTCTTTTATGAGAGAATCGAGTTTGATTTTTTGTGTTTTTTTCTTTTTATTTGGATGAATAATTTCTTGCAAAACCTCATCATTAATGTAAAAAGAACGGCTTATTCCGCCAAAAGGACTTAACATCTCGTCATAGTCAACTATCCCTTTTTCAATAAGAACAGAGCTGTCTTCTAAAAGCTCTCTATTTTTTATCTTCTCATAATCATCAAAACTAATCAAATCTATAAGAACATTCATCTCTCTTAAATTATCATCAGTCGAAGAGTACTCCTCTTTTAAGAGTGCTAAAAATATTATCTGCTCTCTTTCATTTAAACTGTGCTCTTTAAAAAGTTCTTCAAGCTGCACCGGAGTTTTTGTTATTTTTATTCTCTCGGTTATTTGATTTTCCAAAAGCCCTAGTTTGCTTTTTATTCTTTTAAAGTTTGGCGAGGTCTGGTCATAACTTTGTCTGATTGAAAGAAGTTTTTGGTATAGCTCTATACGCAAAAACTGATCTTGCAGATATTCCAAATGATCTGAGTATTCTTTAAGCTCAGGAAGCGCAAATTCCAAAGAACCGTCTTCTAAAAGCTTCAAAAAAGTACTGCTAAGCGAAACAGAACTATGTAAAATCTCTAGCGACGCTATTTCGCTTGTTTTTATATGATGAATTGTGTTTAGAACAATCCAGCCTAAATCTATTAAATCTTTTATAGTTTGTATCTCTTTAATATGAGCATAACCCTCTTTGCCAAAAATACCAATCAAAATATCTATCACTGTTATTTCAGAAAGCCCGTTAAGATACTCTTTAGTCATATGCTTTATGATTTTTAGCTCTTTTTCCGAACATTTAAGCTGTGCATAAATTTTTGTCTTTTTGGTATCCTTACTCTCTAAAAATTCTATTAAATATTTCAATCAAAAACCTTTTTTTATCCGTAAAATACGATATATTTTAACATTTTTCAGCTTTTTCCGATTTTTATAAAGTTTCTTATGTTACGATTCAATCTTTTTATTATAAAGGTACAGCATGAAGTTTTTAATTGCTTTTATTTTATTTACTTCTTGGCTTTTTTCATCAACCGTTACTGAGATGAAATGGGGGAAAAGTCAAACTTTTTTAAATTTTTTAGACAAATATCAAATTCCAAGAGAACTATACTACAATCTTGATATCGAAGCTCAAGAGCTTGCAGAGATAATTTATGAAGGCATGGAATATCACATTCTAGTAGATGAAAACGGCAAATTAAGACAAGCACTAATACCGTTAACTGAGGATATGCAGCTATCTTTGCATAAAAACAATAATCAAGAATATGTTCTTGAACTTGTACCGGTAGAGTACATAGAACAAAAAGAAAGCATAAGCTTTGAAGTTGAAAACTCTCTTTCATATGACCTAAAATCAATCACCGGCAATTCGAAATTAGCCGTTGAATTAATGGCTATTTTTAAAGACTCGGTAGACTTTAGCAAAGACTTAAGAAAAGGCGATAAAGTCTCTGTTCTTTACAAAAGAAAAGTGAGACTAGGCAAAACATGGGGTACTCCAAACATAGACGCTGCTTTTGTTGAAGCAAACAAAAGAAGGCATTATGCTTTTTATGACAAAAAAGCAGAAGGATATTTTGACGAAAAAGCAAGACCTATTCAAGGAATGTTTTTAAAATACCCTTTAAATTTTAAGAGAATCAGCTCCACTTTCTCTTCAAACAGACTTCATCCTGTACTTAGAACATATAGACCGCACAACGGTATAGATTTTTCAGCGCCAACCGGCACAAAAGTGTGGAGTGTTGCGAACGGAAGGGTTATATTTGCAGGCACAAAAAGCGGCTACGGAAAAACGGTAATAGTTCAGCACAATAACGGCTACCGAACGCTATATGCGCATCTTAACGGATATGCAAAAGGCATTAGAAGAGATGCTTATGTCAAGCAAGGGGATGCCTTAGCTTTTGTCGGAAGTACAGGAATGTCAACCGGACCTCATCTTCACTTTGGGTTATACCAAAAAGAAACTCCTCTTAATCCAAGCAAACTAAAGGGAATAAGAAAAGAAGGGCTTCAAGGCAAAGAGAGAAAAACATATCTCGCGAATATTGCGCCAAAAATTGATAAGCTTATTTACTATGCAAATCTTCAAAGCAAGGGTATCACAAAGGTGGCAATGGTTTCCACTGGTGCGTCAAAAAATATCCAATAGATGCAATTTCTTTATATAAAAGAGAGTGGGCAAGATTCTTTTATTCTTGAGGGCGAGCAGTTTGCCCATATTATAAAAGCAAGAAGAGAGAAAGAGGGTTCTGTAATAGCCACAAGAAATCTACTTGATGGATTTTTATATAGCTACAAAATCACAGAAATTACAAAAAGAACGGCAACGCTACAGCTAATTTCAAAAGAGGCGAAGAGTGCCACTGCAAAAGAGCTTCATTTGGGTTGGTGCGTTATAGACCCAAAAAATATAGAAAAATCACTTCCGATGTTAAATCAAATAGGTGTTACAAAAATAACCTTTATAATATGCAAATACTCTCAAAAAAATTTTAAAATTTCAACAGAAAGATTAGAAAAAATACTCATAAATTCATGTGAACAATCAGGAAGAGCCACTCTCATGCAAATAGATTTTTGCTCTAGCCTAAAGGAGTTTTTACAACTTTATCCAGAGTCAGCAGCTCTTGATTTTGAGCCAAATACGACATTTGAAAATGAAAATATAAAAACACTGTTAATCGGTTGCGAAGGAGGATTCTCGCCTGATGAAAGAGAGCTTCTAAAATCAAAAAAAATCATCTCCTTTAAATCAGATGCTATATTAAGAAGCGAAACGGCTGCAATTAGCGCTTCATCAAAGATACTTTTGTAAATATTTTTCTGCTAGAATCAAAAAAAATCTAAAGAAGAGACCTTGGAAAGACTTGTTGAGGTAGAAAAAATCACTTTTGACAACAAAGAAGAAGCTATTTTAAGACCCACCAAATGGGATAACTACATAGGGCAAGAAAAAATTAAAAACAATCTTAGAGTCTTTATAGACGCTGCAAAAAAACGACAAGACACGCTTGATCATGTTCTTTTTTATGGACCTCCGGGGCTTGGAAAAACTACTCTTGCGTATCTTATAAGCCACGAAATGCAAACTAATATAAAAGTCACAGCCGGTCCAATGATAGAAAAAAGCGGGGATTTAGCGGCAATACTTACCAATCTAAATGAAGGCGATATTCTTTTTATAGATGAGATTCATAGACTTAGTCCCCAAATAGAAGAGGTTTTATACTCCGCCATGGAAGATTTTCGGCTTGATATTATTATAGGAAGCGGACCTGCTGCACAAACGATTAAACTTGATATTCCGCGATTTACACTTATAGGCGCAACCACAAGAGCCGGAATGATAAGCAATCCGCTTAGAGACAGATTCGGGATGCACTTTAGAATGCAGTTTTATACCGACGAGGAGCTTGCGAAAATCATCTCTTTGGCTTCTGAAAAACTAAATAAAATATCACACATAGAAGCAAGTTTTGAGATGGCAAAAAGGTCAAGAGGGACTCCTAGGATTGCGCTTAGGCTCTTAAGAAGAGTAAGAGATTTTGCTGAAGTAGCGGATGAAGAGACTATTACTCTAAAAAGAACAAAAATAGGACTTGATGCATTAGGCGTTAACGAGCACGGATTTGACGAGCTAGATCTTAATCTTTTAAGGCTTTTAGCAGAATCCAAAGGAAAGCCGATTGGACTCAATACCGTCTCGGCTGCATTAAGCGAAGACGAAGGAACAATAGAGGATGTTATTGAGCCGTATTTGCTGGCAAAAGGCTTTATTGAGAGAACCGCAAGAGGAAGAGTTGCCACCCCAAAAACATATGAGCTTTTTAACAGCTCTTTTTTTAATAAAAATAAACCCTTATTTTAAAGAGCAAAAATGAATCAAAGCCACCTATTTTTTATTTTTTTTGGATTAGTTACTTATTGGGTTATAACAATATACGAGCCATTTTTAATGGATATTGCTATAGCTATTCTTTTGGCGCTTGCTACAGTACCTGCGCAAAACTATTTTTATAAAAAACTAAAAAACGAAATATTGGCAATATCTCTACTTACTATTTTGATAGCTGTTTTATTGTTTGGTCCTATTATATATTTTGTTGTTACTATATCTAGCGTCGTAGCAAACATAGACCCGAATATTATTCCGCAAATTATAGAAAAAGCCGCAACCATCCTAGAGAAAATGCCAAAAAGCTTACAATTTTTTGATGGCGCTATTCGCGAATCAATAAAAGAGATTAAGATAACAGCTATGTCAAATAATCTGTTGTCAATATTTGGAAATATTGGTGCAAAAAGCGCTATTTTTATAAAAGACATCTCTTTAATAATTGTTTTTTTCTTTTTTACCCATCTTTATGGAAGAAAAATTTTGCAATATCTAGGCGAAAACCTCCCTTTTGACCAAGATAGTGCAAAAACACTTTTTACGGACACCTCTTTAATCATGAGTATAACCACTTACTCGATTATTATTACAGCTATTTTTGAAGGTGCTCTTTTTGGAGCTGCTATGGGTTTTATGGGATATGACCCTATTCTTTTTGGGATTATGTACGGATTTGCTTCGCTTATTCCGGTAGTAGGCGGGGTTCTGATGTGGCTTCCTGTAGCTTCATATGAGTTTTACTTAGGCAATACTCAAGGCGCCATCTTTATATCTTTATATACGATTATTGTTATTTCGATAATCGCCGATACTTTTATAAGACCGATGATTATAGATTTCGTAAGTAAGAAAATTGCCAAAACAGCTATTAAAATCCACTCCATTATTATCTTTTTTGCTTTAGTGGCAGGGCTTTCTACAAATGGTTTTTGGGGCATGATAATAGGACCTGCCGTAACTTCGCTGTTTTTAGGAATGATCTCTGTAATCGGTTCGTTGAAATCAAAAAATATTTAATGTATCTTTAATTAAAAGATGTTATATTCTGCAATAAACTAAAAAGGATTTAGGTATGAAAAAAGGTTTAGTTTCATTGGTTTTATCAGCGTTAATAGCGGCTTCATTTACAGCTTGCAGCAGCAGCCCGACACCAGAGCAAAAACAAAGCGAAGCAGCAGGCTTAGCAGGTGCTCCTATATGGGTTCTTGATCCAAGCGTAGAAGGTGGCGTAGCAGCTGTCGGTAGTGCTCAAAAAAGCCCTGGCGGAATTCAATTCCAAAGAACCGAAGCTTTGGCAAACGCAAGAGATGAATTGGCTAGAGTTTTAAGCGTAAAAGTAAACAACATGGTAAAAAACTTCTCTCAATCAACCGGAGTCGGCGATGCTCAAACATTTGAGAAAGTAGCTCAACAGGTTTCAAAGCAAGTTGCTTCTGAAACTCTAAGCGGAAGCAAACAAAAAGCAATATGGATTAATCCGGCTACAGGTGAACTTTTTGTTCATGTAATGCTTGACCCTGAATCTGTAAAAAATGCGGCAAAAGCTTCAATTAGAACCAGTATGCAAAACGATGAGGCTCTTTGGCAGCAATTTCAAGCAAAAAAAGCAGATGATGCTTTAGATGCGGAAATCGAAAAACTAGCTAAATAAACCATCTTTTAAGCCACTCTAAATCGGGTGGCTTTTCCTATTTTCTTCTTCTTCAACTTTATTCTATTTGTGTTAGAATCAGCGTTATTTATTATTCAATTTTTCTTTAATCAAGGGTTTATAATGTTAAAAATCGGTATTGTCGGAGTCGGTACTGTCGGCGCAAGCGTAATTAAAATACTGCAAGACAATAAAGAAATCATTACGGCAAGGGCTGGCGTTGAGCTTCGTGTGACAAAAGGCGTTGTAAAAAATCTAAACAAAAAAAGAGAAACCGACATAGTTTTGAGCACAAATCCTGATGATATTCTTGATGACAAAGATATAGATATTGTTGTTGAGCTTATGGGCGGGGTTGACGAGGCAAAAAAAATTGTTACAAAAGCACTCAAAAATAAAAAAAATGTAGTAACCGCAAACAAGGCGCTGCTTGCATATCACAGATATGAACTTGAAGCTTTGTGCAAAGGCAATACTCTTGCATATGAAGCTAGCGTAGCAGGCGGAATACCGATAATCCAAGCCCTAAAAAACGGCTTGGGTGCAAACCACATCAAAAGCATTCGAGGAATCATCAACGGAACTTGCAACTATATGCTTACAAAGATGACAAACGAAGGCGTAGCATTTGAAAAGGTTCTAAAAGAGGCGCAAGAGCTAGGGTATGCAGAGGCTGACCCTACTTTTGACATAGGCGGATTTGATGCAGCTCACAAACTCTTAATACTTGCAAGCATCGCCTACGGAATTGATGTTAAACCGGAGGATATTCTTATCGAAGGGATAGGAGATATTTCACAAGAAGATATTTTATTTGCAAAAGAGTTCGGATTTGTAATAAAACATCTAGGAATTGCAAAAACAGTAGGAAATAGCGTTAGTCTTAGAGTTCACGCCGCTTTTATCGACAAAAACGAGATGATAGCAAAGATTGACGGGGTTATGAATGGCATCTCGGTTGTAGGGGACAAGGTCGGTGAAACCATGTATTATGGACCAGGAGCCGGCGGAAACGCAACCGCAAGCGCCGTCGTAGCGGACTTAATAGATATAGCAAGAGGTACTAGCAACGGTCCTGTTTTTGGTTTTAAAAAATCATTGGAGCAAGGGCTAAAGCTTGCAAAAAAAGATGATATTACAAGCAGATATTACATAAGATTTGAAGTGGAAGATAAAATAGGAGTATTGGAAAAAATAGCCTCTTTGATGGCGAAATTCAACATTTCAATAGAGACATTTTTGCAAAAAAGCAAAAAAGAGACCGCTACGCTTCTTTTTGTGACTCACACGGCAAAAGAAGTTGATATACAAAATGCTCTTAAGGCTATAAAATCACTTGACTTTATAAAATCAAAACCGGTGATGATTAGAATAGAGGATTAAAAAAATGAAAACCATAAAAAGCGTATGCACATACTGCGGTACCGGTTGTGAAATAGTTGCTGAGGTTGAGAATGATTCTATTTTAAGAGTTTATGCCGACAAATCAGATGTTGTTTCAGAAGGAAGAGTGTGCGTAAAAGGCAAATATGGTCACGAATATCTTTATTCTCCGAATAAAATAAAAAAACCTAGAATAAGTAGAAAATTTATAGAAAAAAATAGAGACGATTTTCCAGAACAAATAAAAAATCGCCTGTTTTTGTTAAAAGGTTACGACCAAGATTTTTTAGAGTGCAATTATGAGCTTGCTTATGACATTGCGGCATTTAAACTAAACGAGATAGTAAAATAGTATGGTTCAAAGTCTTTTGCGGCGATTGGCGGTGCAAGAACAAACTGCGAAAGCGGATTTATTTTTCAAAAATTTGCAAGAGAAGTGATTGGCACACCGCATGTTGATAACTGTGGCAGAGTGTGCCACGGTCCATCGTTAAAAGGGTTAGAAATGAGTATCGGCGAAGGAGCTGCTACAAACTCATTTAATGATATATACAAAACAGAATTTATAATAATAATCGGTTCAAACACCACAGAAGCTCACCCGATTGTAGCCAATAGAATAATTTCTCAAACAAAAAAAGAGACAGGGCTAAGCGTAATAGATATAAGAAACATAGCTATCGGGAAATCAGCAAAATATGAGCTTATAATTCCGTATGAAGCCAATCTTCTTATTTTAAATATGCTGGCTTTTGTTGTTTTGAACGAAAATTTATACAATGAAGAGTTTATACAAAGAAGAACTAAAAATTTCAAAGAGTACAAAGAGTCTATTCTAAACGACCCGTTTGCAAATCCTGACTATTTTGCGAATATAAAAGGCTACGAAACCTTGCCGGAGCTGATAAGAGCGACTGCTAGAGAGTATGCGAAAAAACGCTCTATGATTATATGGGGTCTTGGCGTTACTGAAAATATAGACGGCTCAAAAGCAGTAAGCGCTATTTGCAATCTAGCACTTATGGCAGGAAATGTCGGCAAAGAAGGTACCGGTCTTATGCCTCTTAGAGGTCAAAATAATGTTCAAGGTGTTTGCGATATGGGAATGATGCCATACTACGCACCCGGTTATCAAAAACCAAAAGAGATGGGCAAAACTACTCCCGAGCTTATCGATGAAATGCTAGCCGGAAATCTCAAAGCACTATGGAATATGGGTGAAGACATAGCGCATATTCATACTAACTTAAACAAAATTCACAAAGCTCTTGACAAGCTGGAGCTTTTAATCGTAAATGATATTTTTCCGAATGAAATAACAAAATTTGCAGATATTATTTTTGGCGTAAAAAGTGCGTACGAAAAAGAGGGTGTTTTCGTAAATGCTGAGAGAAGACTTCACTTTTCTCAACCTCTTGTAAACTCAAATCTTCCTGACGATTGGGAGGTTGTCCACGAAATCTCAAAAAGACTTGGGAGCGATATGGGCTATAAAACCATAGAAGATGTTTGGAATGAGACAAGAGAAAAAGCCGCAAATCTTTTTGGCGGAGCAAGCTATGAAAAGCTCAAAAAAGACCCAAGCAACTGTTTGCAAAGGCCAATTCACGAAAATGATACTCCAATTCTTCATGTTGATAGCTTTAGAACGGCAGACGGACTTGGTAATTTTATCTACAACCAATACAGGCTAAGAAATCAAGTAAAAGAGATTATAGAAGGAAACAAAAGCGATTTTTATCTATCCACCGGACGAATTCTTGAGCAATACAACAACGCTAGGCAAACAGTAGAATGCGAACAGCTAAATAAAAGATATAGCGAAACCGTTCTTTTGGTCTCAAAAGAGGACGAAGAGCTTTTTGATGATACAAAAAAATATATTCTAACAAGCAATTACGGCAAATCCAAACCGCTAAAAATAAAAATCACAAAATCAATAAAAAAAGGCACGCTTTTTACGACATTTCATCACGCAAAAAGCCATATCAACTTCCTATTCGGCGACGAGGCTGACGAGTATGTAAAAACAGCTTGTTTTAAATCGGTAAAAGTAAAAGTTGAGCAGGAATAAAGGCAATTTTGCCGAAGATAAAGCAGTTGATTACCTAAAACAAAACAATTTTGACATTATTGAGAGAAATTTTTATGCCTCCAAATTTGGCGAAATAGACATAATTGCAAAAAAAGATAATGTACTGCATTTTGTTGAAGTCAAATCAGGCTTTGGGTTTGAAGCTGTTTACAACATCACTCCGCAAAAAATCAAAAAAATCATAAACTCTGCTAATTTTTACATGAAAAATAGAAAATTAAACCTCGCATTTTGCATTGATGCCATCATTATTCAAGAAAATGAAATAGAGTTTTTAGAAAACATAACTCTATAAAAAACATAACTCACTCATAAACTAGTTTTAATTTTAATAGTCCGTTACCGTCATCGCTAAGATAAAAATACTCCCCGTCACTATCAAATGCACTAGCATACGCATTACCCATCGAGCTAAAGGTTGCTATTGTTGTAGGGCTTGATGGGGTTG
>JAUPLZ010000342.1 GCA_030836705.1 Campylobacterota bacterium | reverse complement strand
GCGGTAAATTGATTAAACTGCAAAACAGGATTACATCTATAAACTACCGTTCCGTTGTATTCAGCTATGTCTGCAATTTCTTCTATCTCGTCACTTGGTATTATTTGACTTGTTTCTAAAAGATAGCCTCTTTTTTCTTCGCCGCTCTTTGTGTAGTGGTTTTCCAAAGAGTCGAAATCTACCTCTTTATAGCCTTTTTCTTTTGGAAGCTGTTTTGTGTAATCTATTGTATATTGAGCTTTTATTCCAAGTTCGTTTGCTATATCACAAAGAGTATACCCCTCATAACCAAGTGCAGCGTTTATCGGAACAACTCTTTTGTCTATATTTGTAAAGGTTCCTTCTTGTTGGTTAAGAGCAGGCATATCAAGCTCGTTTTCACCTTTTGCGCCAAGGGCTGTGAGAGTGAAATCTCCTTTTGTGTTATAGCCTATTGTATAACCGCTAGCTTCATTATCAAGGTCGCAAATCAAAGAGACTCCAAGAGTATTTGTTTTTGGCGGGACTATAAGAACTTTAAAGTTGCTATATTTTTCTATCATACCGGCAAGTTTTGCTATGTTTTTGCTTCTTGGATGGTTTATGAGATCTTCGCCGAGGATGAGGGTGAAATTTTTCTTCCTAATAGACTTTTTTACCATCAATTCTATCTCTTCTTCACCCACATTTGACTCTGCTGAAATATATCCATCATCCAAATCATCTAAAAAAGCTTGAAGTTTTTCCGGCATGCTTTGCTTATCTATAAAATATTTTGCAATCAAAGCCAAAACACCCTCTTCGCTTTCGACTTCATACTTAACGAATTGATTTACAACATTCCATAAATCATGGTCTTCAATCGGATGCATATAGATTACGCTTGAGCGAAGTTTTTTGACAGATTTTGTAAGAGAATATCTAAGCATCGGATTATCGCTTTTGATTCTTGTACCAAAAACAATAACGAAATCGCTCTCCTCAACTGTTTTTAAATCCGCTTGATAGAGCGAGCCACCACTCATTGATGAAAAATTATTTAAAAAATCTTTATAGCTGTAAGCATCTTTATTCACTAGTTTATAGCCGTTTTTTTCTTTTAACAATTGTAATATTCTTGCTTCTTCGTTTGTGATAGTGCTATCAAAAAGTATAGTTTGTGCTTTTTTAAACGCTTCAACTGCATTATTGAATTTTTGCTTATCTTTTAAGGAATTATTTTCAAAATCAAACCCAAATCTTCCCGCACCGCACAGCGTTGAAAACTCAAAATCATTTTTAACCCTATAAATCTCTTCTTTTTTTGTTTGAGCCGAATATTTTGCCTCATACTCCAAAGAGCAGGTACTAGAACAATGAGCGCATGAAGACGGGATTTTATTCAACTCCCAAGCGTTTGCACTGTATTTAAAATCTCTTGATATCATTGCACCGACAGGACATACCGCTATACACTCACCGCAAAATGTACAATCAAGAGTATCGCTGTTTTTTGGAACTATCATAGAACTATAACCGCCGGCTTTTACTTCAATGGCATCATCGCCAATAATTTGATTACAAGTGCTTACGCATTTCTCACACATAATGCACAAAGACGGATCATATTGAATAAAATTCCACTTTTGAATATCTCTTTTTTGATCTTTTGCCGAAAAATTCTGTCTTGTTACTTGAAATTCAAGTGTTTTGTTTTGAAGATCACATTCGCCTGACTTATCACACACTCCGCACTCAAGAGGATGGTTTACATCGTAAAGCTTTAAAATATTCTGTCTCTCTTTATAAAGCCCAGGCGAGTCGGTAGTTACGCTTATTCCTTCAGTTGGAGGGGTTTTGCAGCTTAAGACAAATCCGTTTGCGCCTTTTACTTCTACAATGCACATTCTGCACGAAGCAATTGGAGCTATTTTTGTCAAATAACACATCGTCGGTATATAAATACCCTCTCTTCGCGCAACAGTTAATATAGTTTCGCCTTTTTGAGCAGATACGGCTTTTCCATTAATAGTAAAATTTATCATCTGCCCTCCTTTAAACTGCTACCATAGCAATATAATAACATCTCATGCATCTTTCGGCTTCATTTATCGCCTCTTCTTGCGTAAACCCTTGATTGACTTCCTTATTATTATCAATTCTGGCAGGAACTGTAAGTTTTTCAGACACCTCTCTCTTTAACCCCGATAGCCAACCCGATACTTTTTCTTTTTTATCATAAACTTTTAACTTTTTTAGGTGGTCTTCCATTATCTCTTCATTGCTAAGAGAAATTTCGCCGGTTCTTAAATATCTACTCATGACACTAGCAGCTCTTTTTGCTTGTCCGACTGCATTGACAATGGTCATAGGTCCATATTCGCAATCACCTGCGGCCCATACTCCTTTTTTGCTAGTCATATAGGTTTTGCCATCGGTTTTTATTGTGCTCCAGCTTGTCATTTCAAGCGCCCACTCTTGCGGTAAATATTTAAGATCAGCGTCTTGCGAAACGGCAGGAACCAAAAAATCACACTCTATATCAAAATCAGCACCCTCTACTTTTACTAGCTGTGGTCTTCCGCCGTTTGGATCTGGCTGTTCTGCGTACATATTTATTTTTAGCTTTGTTAATTTATTATCCACATCATATATCTCTTCAATTGCTGATTGAAAAATAAACTCAACACCCTCTTCAACGGCTTCATGATACTCTTCATATGAAGTGTTATTAATGATAGTTCTTTCATCTCTTCTATAGAGCATAACAACTCTTTTTGCACCAGATCTTACCGCGCATCTAACAACATCCATAGAAGTGAATCCGCCGCCAACACAAACTAAAGTTTTGCCGGTTAAGTCTATTTTTGAGCCAATCCCATGTCTCTCCCAAAGATTATATTGGTCTAGCATTTCTATAGCCGACCAATAGCCAATCATGTCAACTCTTTCATTTGTAGCACGAATTTTTTTGGATATTCTTGTTCCTGTTGCAAGCAAGATAGCATCATACTTATTTTCAAAATCTCTAAGCATGTCGGCTGTAACTCTTGTATTTAAAATATAATTTCCGCCTGCGCTTTTACAAAAATCTATATCTTTTTGATACTCATTTGTCGGCATTCTATAAGGAGGCACACCGACCATCACTTCACCGCCAAGAACAGGAAGCTCCTCATAAATATCGCAATCAACGCCATCCATGCCTAGATAATAAGCGGCAGTAAGCCCAGCAGGTCCAGAACCTACAATCGCAACTTTTTTATCGATACTAGGTTTTTTCTCTACCGGATGAAGCCATTCACCTGAATAATCTCTTTCAAAATCAGCACCGATTCTTTTTAATTCCATAATAGATATAGGCTTATCAAGATTGGCTCTCCTGCAAGCATTTTCGCAAGGATGAGGACAAACCCTGCCGCATGTGTGAGCTAGCGGCATTGTCTTTCTTGTGGCAATTAATGAATCATCAAATCTAAGATCCCTAACTCCTTCGATATATGCCGGAATATCAACATGATCAGGACACATATCAATACAAGGCGCAGTAATCTTTGCAATATATTCAGGCTTGCTTTGATGATAGTGTTTAGACGGTTTTTTATTTTCAATACAGGTCTTAAAATCATCAAAAAAGAATTTTACAAGCTCAAGTATCGGCATGGGCACTGTCTTGCCTATTTCGCATTTGCTTGTCATTTTCATAGAGACCGAAACTTCATTAAGGTGCTCAATATCTCGCACTTCACCCTCGCCTCTTGCTATTTTATCAAGTAGGTCGTATAG
>JAUPLZ010000341.1 GCA_030836705.1 Campylobacterota bacterium | reverse complement strand
GACATAATTATCCAGCGCCGCAAGAATATTTTTATTTAAGGAATCAAACACTTCAATAAGTTCATTTTTCATAAATGAAATCTCATCGGCTATATGCTTAACCGCCTCAAAAGATTTTGGACTCTCTTCAAGAACTTTTTGAATCTTAGCAAAAGAGGACTGATACTCTTTTGCCACGACACCTATGTCAACGGCTTTTTTCTCACCTATGTCAATGACTTTTTTCACTTCGCCAAGAACGGCGTTAACCATCGTTGCGAGTTCAGTAGATGCTTCATAGATACTGTTGAATGTACTCATCATTCTAACAGCTTCATTCTCGGCAGGAGGTTTTTTAAACTCTACCTTTTCCTCTTTAGGAAAATGTTTATCAACCTCTTCGGGGGCTGCAAAGTCACCGGTAAAATCGGTTCCTTCATCTTCCTCAAGAATTTCTTCGGACTCTTCGTTATCTAAATCATCCCAATCATTATCTTTAGCCATTTTTCAAACCGCTTAGTTGATTTTTCTTATTTGGATATAAAGAAGAGGAAGTTTTTCTATTATAATATCGACTTGCGCATCATCACTCTCTTCTATCTCTAAAAAAGACTTAATCTTAATAAGAGTCGCCAATAACTCCTCTGCACACTTCATGCCAAAAGTTGAGAGATCGCCTGCCGACATTTTATCGGCAACAACATCAATGTTTTCAGATAATACAAGGAGCTCTTCTTGAGCGTGTTTTTTCATATTAGTCCCCTTTGTGAACATAGTGAAATATTATAATAAAAATATAATAAAAGTATTCTTAAATTAATTCACTATTATATTTTTGTGATGATTATATCATTTTTTTTAATAAATGTGCAAAAAAAATAGCACTATTTTTGCAACAATCCTATCGCAAACTCATCTCCACTATTAGCTATATATCTCTAGCTGACAAAAATTTATATTGCAAAGCAAGCAAATATTTTTAACAAAGCCCCATAATAGGCTTTCCTATTTCATTTTTCAGCTATATTTAAACAGGCAGTCAAACAAAGTAAGCTTCACCAATAAGAGAACCCTACCTGTAATCACTAAGCTTTAGTTTTTTCATTATTATCTGCTTAGGCAAAAAATTCCAACAATAGTATGAGCTGCTAAAAGTTATCTTATCATTATCCCTGCCGTCGGGACTTATAAACTTCATTCTTTTGTCAAACATAAGAAGTTGAAGCTCCTTGTCAATAAAAAGCTGCTTTGGAGCAGAATCATTAAGCCATGTGTTTGTCATTATTAAAGCAAACGGCTTATTAAAGCTCAACGCCCTCTCGAAATATTTGCGCTTTTGCGTAAAAGGAGGATTAGATATTATTAAATCCCAATATTGAGGCTCGTACTCAAAAAAGTCTCGCCCATCTTTTATGTGGCTCGCTATTACCACATTATTTTTTGAAATTTGTTTAACAAATTCACTATTTTCATCATCAAACGGGCACCATACCACTGCCCCCCCCGGTATATACTCCAATATAGGCGCTACCGCGTAGGCGGGAGTATAGCACTCGTCGTTATCGCCGGCAGAATACAGTATTTTCTTGCTATCAATCTGTCTATTCATTATTTTTTCTTCCACAATTCAAGAGATTTTCTTATAAAAACAACCGTGCTTTTAACCTCGTCAAGATGCCGTGCTGCAAAATCGCTAAATTCTATGCACTCTTTTTTTGACAAGCAGCTTAAATCTCGCACGCTTGATAAAGTTAATTAATGATATTTTGGTAATACCATTTTAAAAATTCATCATTATAATAATGTTCCAAAAAATCAGAAAAAGTCCCCCAGCTATTTTCTGGCTCACCTAAATCTTTTAAAGAGTCATTGATAAGAAAAATAGATGGATAGGCTTTTACTTCATCAGTTTTTTTGAAGTACACTAAAGTACCGCTATCCCCTGAGCCTAAAACTATAAAATCATCAAAGAGAGAAAGCTCTTCATCCGTGAGGTCAATTTCTTGAATCTCAACACCGTCCCCAACGGGTATGAAATCCAAAGAGGCAAAAAAATCAACAAACGAGCTCTCTTTATGGACTATATTATACTTTTTAGCGAACTCTTCTCTCTCTCCTTTACTAAGAAGATTTATTTTTATATTCATTTTATTACAATGATTTATAACTCTTTCTGGTAACATTTTATTCTCCTTTAAAAAAATCAGAGGCTCTTTGCTTCCAATATTGTACTCGCTCTTTATTGAACGCACTTCTATCTACAGGATTTATCGGGTGTTCTTTCCCTGTTTTTGTAATATCAACATTGTTGATTTCTCTACCTCTTTCCGTCTTGTAGGGGTGTAAAGCTTCTGAACCTTTCTCTGTTGCAGTTTTTCTATGTGTGGATTGACTCGTCTCGAACAGCGACGCATTATTGTTTTGCCTTGAATGATGCAGCTCAACAGACTCTAGCTTTCCATTTTTATCAACAAAAGGAGCGTTTCCCTTTTGCATCTTTTCTAAATTTGTTGTTTTTCCAACTTCCAAATTTGGATCTATTTCTCTTTGATATACCGTTCTCCCATTTACTTCATTTTTAGTAAATATCTTTTTATCTT
>JAUPLZ010000003.1 GCA_030836705.1 Campylobacterota bacterium | reverse complement strand
TTGCAATATTGCTTGAATGATAAATAGCCTCTTCCGCGGTAAATCTATTTTGTTCATGCGTGTCTGTTATGGTCGCTCTGCCAAGCTTATATTTTCCGCCGTGCCCGTCTATTAGCGTATACTCTCCTATGAGCTTTTCTTCCAAAAGTGCTGCCATTATAAAAGACTTTATAACAGAACCAGGTTCGTAAACATACTGAAAGGCGCTTATGCTCATTTTAAAAACATCGCCGCTTCCAAGATTTTGAGCGTTATATCTCTTTGATGAACTCATAGCGTAAATATCACCGCTTTTTGAGTCCATAACAACGGCAATAATTTCATCGCTTTCTAAACTTTGCTGATACTTATCCAAAATCTCTTCTATGTCTTTTTGAAGAAAAGAGTTGAGCGCAAGAACTACATCACTGCCGTCGGCTCTGTCTATTCTGTATGAGTTGCTATTTAATATTATATTGCCCGCAACATCTCTTTTGGCTTTTGCTATTCCTTCGTTACTACCTGCTAAAACCTCATCATAGGCATTTTCTATTCCTATTATTCCGGAATCTTTGCCCTTGCTAAAATATCCTAAAATCGGCTCCATAAGATCTTCATACGGATAAATTCTTATAATCTCTTGAGCCGATATTTCAAGCCCTCTTCTTACCGGCTTGCCATTCACATAAAAAATTTTAAATATGTCGCTTTTATCCATCTCTTTGCCAAGGATTCTTAGATCCTCAGCCAAAGAAGCGTTAATATTTTCAAGCAAAACCACTCTTTTTTTAAGCTCTACATTTCTTAAAATCTCTTTTTTATCAACTCCGGTATAAATACTTAAAAGCTCGCTAAAAAATTCTTTTTTTTCGTTATTTATATTGTTTCCGTTAAAAGCCAAATAATATCTTTGAAAGCTTTGCGACAAAACTCTTCCGTCGCGACTATAAATAGTCCCTCTCTCGGGCATATCTACACTTTCTTTAGCATAATTTACTCTGTTTTTTCTGGAAGTGGCGACATTTGTAATGCCGGATAAGAAGATTATAAAAGCTAAAAAGATTATTGCAAAAATAGCAAGTATCTTGCCCGCATTTTCATTAGGAGAAATATTGGAATTCATACTACCCAGTCACAGCTACATCTGTGTTCTGAGTATCTCTTTGTATGCGCTTACTGCTTTGTTTCTTACTTCAAGCATAAGCTTCATACTAGTCTCCGCCTTATCAATCGCTAGTGCGGCTTGATGAAGATCCTTAACCTGTCCCGTGGCAATATCGGTTGAGGCTTTTTCAGCGCTTATTTGTAATTCGTTTGTTTCGTTTATGGCGTTTTTTAGGATATCCGCAAAACTATCCCCGATTTCGCTCTTTTTTGGTGTTGAAACACTGCTCTGAAGCTCTTTCGGTAATATCTCGCCAATTTTATTTAATAAATCTGCCACTTAACTATCCTCCACTATGACCTAAGCAAATCTATAGCAGCAGTCGCCATTGTTTTTACGCTTTGAAAAGCTGAAACATTGGCTTGATAGGCTCTAGTTGCTTCTATAAGATCGGACATTTCCACCACTGGATTAATATTTGGAAATGCCACATAACCATCTGCGTTTGCATCCGGATGAGAAGGGTCGTGTCTCATAATAGGCTCGCTATCATCTCTTACAACCTTATCTACCAAAACAGTTGAAACCGCAGGGTGAATTTTGTCATTATATCCTAAATCTTCATCCAAAGGGTCTTCATATTCCAAAACATTTAGGTTTTCTCTTAGTTTGTTATTTAGGTGCGCTTCAAAATCAACAGCTTTAAAAACAACATTTCTTTTTCTATACGGACCGCCCTCATCAGTTCTTGTTGTTTGAGCATTTGCAATGTTTGAGCTTATAAGATCAGTTCTAAATCTTTGAGCCGAAAGACCATATCCGCTAATATCAAAAGAGTTTAAAAATGCCATTTTCTACTCCTTATAGCTGTCTGCTTGATTCAATAGCTGCCGCAAACATTAGTTTGTTTTTCTTGTGGGCTTGAATCAAAGCGTTGTACATTACATTGTTTTTGGATAATTCTGTGGTTTCCACATCAATATCAACGGTATTTCCGTCATTTCTTGCCATATGACCGTCACGATAAAACATCGTCGGATTAAGGTCATACTCATCTTCCTTTGGATCTATGTGCATATTTGATGTTTTTGCCATCTCTAATTTTTGAATTTTCTCTTTTGAAAACTCTCTATGAGCCTCTTTTGAAAGAGTAGTTTCAAAATCAATATCTTTTGAGCGATAATAAGGAGTATCTACATTTGAAATATTGCTAGCAATCAAATCTTGTCTAAGCGCTCTTGCGTTTAGAGCCGTTTCGATATATTTCATCGAATTGTTATATTCCATAGATACCTCCTTTGTTTCGTTACTATAAAAGCAACAAACATTCCTTAATTTTTGCTTTTTTAAATTTCTTGCAAAGTTCCTTGTGAGACTCAGACCAAAGGGAGGATTTGTCCTCTAAGAGGAATTTTGCAAGAAATTTACTATTTGGATAAAATCTCGTTATTATAACTTGTTAAGGATTTTTTTTGGCACGATTTGAACTTTGCAGCAGCTTCTCTCCTATGGGAGATCAACCTCAAGCTATAGAAAAACTAACAAATTCCATACGAAATAACGGCAAATATCAAACGCTTATTGGAGTTACCGGAAGCGGCAAGACATTTACCATGGCAAATATAATACAAAATCTTCAATTGCCGACCCTTATCATGACTCACAATAAAACGCTAGCGGCGCAGCTTTATAATGAATTTAAGAGTTTTTTTCCAAAAAACCATGTTGAATATTTTATAAGTTATTATGATTATTACCAACCAGAAGCTTATATCCCAAGACAAGATCTATTTATAGAAAAAGATGCATCAATCAATGATGAACTAGAAAGACTAAGACTCTCTACTACAGCATCCTTGCTTAGCTATGATGATGTTATCGTAGTAGCTTCAGTGTCTGCAAATTATGGCTTAGGAAGTCCGGAAGAGTATAAAGCAATGGTCTTAAAAATTGCCGTAGGCGATGAGATAAGTCAAAAAAGTTTTT
>JAUPLZ010000340.1 GCA_030836705.1 Campylobacterota bacterium | reverse complement strand
TTTTGAGTCCATCACTCGAAATAACTATTGCAGGATATTTTTCTTTTAGTTTTTCCCATCCGCCATCTTTGAAATCATTGTTTCTCTTAATAGCTCCCATCTCATCTAAAGTCTCAAGTAACTCTTCTTCCTCTATTTCATAATGGGTTAAGATTTTAGCTATCAAATCATCTGTCAACTTAGTCGGATTTTCAACAATTTTTGCTTCAGATTTAGCGTTTATCTCATCAACTAGACTTTGTGCAAAATTTTTCTCTGTAAAGTCCACATAGTAGTTGAGTTCAAACTGTTCCCCTTTTACTCTTGACATAAACTCATTTACAGGAAGTCTAAGCCCACGCCCAACCTCTTGAAGCTTCGAAGTCACACTACCACTTGAACGAAGTTTACAGATTTGAAAAACATTTGGGTTATCCCACCCCTCTCTTAGCGTCCACTTTGAAAAAATAAATCTTCTTGGATTATCAAGACTTAGGAGTTCTTCTTTATCATGAAGTATCTCATTGATCTCTTGTTCTATCTCTTGGCTTGTTTCGCTATTGTCCTTTGAAAAGTATCCACCATGAGTAAGTGATATATTTGCGAGTGATTTTTGCAAATATTCTCTATAAAATCCATGTGTTTCCTCAACAAGGAGTTTTTCAATATGACCCTTAACTAATCGTTCAAACTTTGTCTTAAGAGATCCTGCTATTTCATGTCCATCTCTATACCCCTCAATATCATCGATAAAAAACAGACTGAGTGGCTTTATTTTTACTTCTCTTGTAAGCAACTTTTTCTCGATTTCAAAATGATTTATGATTGTCTTTTGCATCATCTTGTCTTGAATTGATTCAGAGTAAGAGTAAGGGTTGATGTGTGTTTTTGTAGTAACTTCTAAGCCGTTAGATAACACTACACAATTTTTCTTTAGATTATCCACTATGACATCGTTCATCTCACGATGCACTTTGCTCATGCTCTCTTTTTTACCGATACTTACTTCACTTTTTTTGCCATTCTCGCTTACTTCAAAGGTAGCCTTATTGGAATCGGCACTTTTAAGTTTTACAACAGCATTTTGCCCATCACTAAACTCTTCTACAAAAGTTACCACACCTTTTACTAAGTCGTTGTTAAAGGCATCTACAGCACTTAATTTATATAAAAGGTTTTCCTCTTTAGCATCAAATGTAGCTCCATATCTAAATATCCATTGCGCTTGAAACTTTTCTATATTTTTCCATGTTTTATTATCTACCTTAAACTTATGTGGTTCATCTACTATGACTATAGGTTGCAGTGAAGCCAATGCTTTAAAGGGAGTATTGTAAGTATCAAAAAGATTCACATCGTATGTTTTATCCATCGTATCAGAGTTAATCATACCTTGATTGATTATCAGGATATGGATTTTTTTATTTGGCGTACTATGAGCCTCAACAAACTCCTTAACAGCTTGTGGCATATACTCTTTTTTGCTTTTATTGCTTTTTTTACTCTCTACTATGTAGGTTTTTATATCACGACTATACTCTTGTCTAAAGTGTTCTTTGGTTGCTTTTGCATTTAAAAAGCTTACCGTTCCAGCTTTGATGGATAGTGTCGGCACGATAACGATAAACTTTGATTGTCCCAAATGTTTATTTAACTCAAACATCATCTTCGCATAAGTATAAGTTTTACCCGTACCCGTTTCCATAGATATATCGAGAAGATTACTTCCTCTTTTGAAGTACTTTTTGTCTATACCGTTATACTCTTGCACTTTTCGTAGGTTTTCCACAAACTTACTACCGCTAAATTTTATATTTGGGTTTGAGATATTTGCTTGTGCTTTGTTTTTTAGCTCTTTTGCACCCACATCATCGAAAAGTTTTATAACAGACTCAACTGCTTTTCTTTGATGCTCTAAATCCCTCTCAAAGTTAAATCCAGCCATTTTAATACCTAACTATCATATCTATTTCAATAGATTTTTTATTTGTATAACTAGCCAATGCTTCACTTATCTCTCTTTGGTATTTACTCTCAAAGGTATATCCAAAAAGTAGAAGTTTGTTTGGTTCAAACGATTTATCATCATCTAGTTTTTTTATAAACTCTTTTAAATCCTCTGTGCTAAATCCGCTATGCACAAAATAAATCTTTTTATCTCCGTAATAACCTTTGTACTCTTTAAAAGTTATCTCTTGCAACTCATGGGTTAGTTTCATACCGTCATGAACTTTCCATGTAGTTAAAAGGGCATTAAAATCATCTTCGGTAAGGGTAGTTGGGTCAAAAAGTTTTGAAGTGCTATCATCAAACTTATCCATTTTATCTAGTGGATTTTCTAGCAAAGGGGTAGTTTCAAAAATCTTAAAACCTAAATCATAATCGTTTATGTCTTTTGTAATATCTTTTGAAATTTCTTCTTTTATCTTTTTACTTGCTCTTGTGATTCTTTCTTTTGTGATTTCAAATATTGTAGGCTCTTTTTTGCCAAGTATATTTTTAGCAAAATCATAAGCTATTTTATTTTTTTTAGAATCAATTAATTCAGGAAGTTGAACAGTTATAAACTTTCTATTTTTAGCATCTCTATTCATTTCTATTACTGAGTGGGCAGTTGTACCACTTCCTGCAAAAAAGTCCAAAACAATTTCGTTATCTTGCAATCCTATTTCTATCAAATCATTTAACAATTCTAATGGTTTTGGATTAGAAAAAACTTTTTCTCCAAATAAGTCTTTAACTTGAGCAGTACCATTTCCACTGCTGTATTCTGGTTTATAAAATATAGTTTTTGGTTTTTTTGAAGGCATATCTCCCAAAGCTGGTCTTTGTTTTTTATAAATTCCTATAGTGCCATTTCTTGATACTATTATATTGCTTGGTTCATTTCTAAATTTGTCTTTGCTCCATCGCCATGACATTTCAATATCATTAGTTATCGGATATAATGTAGTAAGCTTTCCAATGAAATTGGTTGGCTCAAAATCATCTTCTGTTACATAAACATTATCTTCCGAATCAATGAAAATAGGAAAATACAGATTTGGTCTTTTTTCTCTCGGTGCATTTCCGCCAGTAGCTTTTAAATTTGCCCCTTGTTTGTAAAATCCACTTTCATCTTCAAGCCAATCTTCTAACTCATCATCACTAATTGAAAATTCAAACAGTTCACATTTCTCTTTTTGTTTGGCAAATACAAATGTATATTCATGAGTCCCTGCAAATCCAAATTCATCATTATTTCCTTTTAAGTTCATAACAGTAGGCAGTTGTGCTACAAAATTCTCCTCCCCAAAAACCTCATCACAAAGCAGTTTTAGTTGTGAAGCTTCATTGTCATCAATACTTATAAAAATAACCCCATCATCTTTTAAAAGTTCTCTAGCTATATAAAGTCTAGGATACATAAAAGTAAGCCATGCACTATGAGAATTAGATTTTGAAGCGGTAAAAGCTAAAATCCTTTTTGCCTCCTCAAGGCTTACTCCTGCAAGCCCAGAAAGCTCTTCCATACCAAACTTTCTATCATCATTATAAACAAACCCATCACCACCAGTGTTGTATGGTGGGTCGATGTATATCATCTTGATTTGGTTTTCATAACCGTTTTTTAGGTGTTTGAGGACTTCTAAATTATCACCTTTTATAAGTATGTTCTGAGAGTTTTTATTTTCTTCTAAATTGTTGTGTTCTTTATCTTCTTTTAGCTGTGTGCGAGGATTTTCATTTGCTAAAAGCCTTGCATAAGACTTCCCAAGCCAGTTAAGACTATAACTCTCCTTTGATAGCTCAAGCCCATTACCCGTAACTATCTCTTCCATTTTTGAAACTATAAAATTACCGTTTTTATCAAAACAGTCTGGAAAGTTCTTTTTTAAAATCTCTAATTGTTTACTATTAGCTGAAATTTCACTATTATCGTTTAATTTTTCTTCTATTATATTCATTTACCTTATCCTCTTCAAAGTGGATATTATATTGAAATTTTTGTTATGGTGTGGTTAGAATTGATTCGTAACTTGCAATTATTGTAAAATAGTTTATTTTATATAATTCTATTGATTTGTTTTTTAAATCATACGCCAATCATATACCCCACAATAACTCCAAAAAGAAGAGATGGCAGATAGACTGCTATATTAAGCAGTTCATTATTTTTAAGTGCAATAAAGGCGATAATCAAAAAC